>JAFATL010000417.1 GCA_019243975.1 Actinomycetota bacterium
GTCATCGGCGTCATCGTCGAGCCCATGCCGATGCCCATCGTCATCAGGATGGGGACGACCAACCCGTAGTTCGTCGTGGTGCTGATGCGGCTGAGCAGCAGTAGGCCGGTGCCCGCCAGCGTCAGCCCGAACGTCAACGGCCACCGCGAGCCCCACCGTTGCGCGGCGCGGCCGGCCTGGGGCGCGACGAACACGATCATCGCCGTCAGCGGGAGGAACCGCAGCCCGGCCTGGAACGCGCTGTAGCCGCGCACGATCTGCAGGTAGAGGCTGAAGAAGAAGAACGTGCCGAACATCGCCACCGAGATGGCGAACGCCACGACCGAGCCGGTGGCGAAGGCGGGGATGCGGAACAGGCCCGTCGGCACCATCGCATCGGGATTGCGCGCCTCCCACACGATGAAGGCGAGCAGCAGCCAGCCCGACAACGCCAGCGCGCTCAAGATCAGCGTGTCGCCCCAACCCTTCTGGTTGGCCTCGATCAGCGCGTAGGTGATGGAGAACAGCGCGCCGGTGCCGAGGAGCAGCCCGGGCACGTCGAGCTTGCGGGCGTTGGGCGACGTCGACTCGGGCACGACGCGGCTGGCGACGACGACGCCGAGCAAACCGATCGGTACGTTGAGGAAGAACACCGACGCCCAACCCGCGTGCTCGACCAGCCAGCCACCGGCAGTCGGGCCAAGTGCCAGCGCGATCCCCGACACCCCGGCCCAGATGCCGATCGCCTGCGCCCGTTCCTCGACCGGGAACGTGTTGGTGATGATCGACAAGGTGCCCGGCAGCAGCAGCGACGCACCGATACCCTGCAGGGCGCGGAACGCGACGAGCTGGCCGGTGGAGCTCGACAGCCCACACAGCAGCGACGCGCCGGTGAAGCCGAACAAGCCCAGGATGAAGATCTTCTTGCGGCCGTATCGATCGCCCAGGATGCCGCCGGTCAGCAGCAGCGACGCGAACGCCAGCACGTAGCCGTCGACCACCCACTGCAGCCCGCTCACGCCCGCGCCCAGCTTCCGGCTGATGGTGGGCAGCGCCACGTTGACGACCGTGTTGTCGAGCATCGCCATGAAGAGGGCGAAGCACATCGTCAGGAGGACGAGGATCTTCTGACGCTTGTCCGGGCCTGCGAACGGCATGCGGCGGCACTCCCCGGGCTTGGACTGCTGACGAGCTGATGCTGACGGGTTGCAACCGCCAGTCTGCCCGGCGAATTCCGAGTTAGCTCCCGGAGTTGGGCAGCTCAGATGCGGGCCGGGCGTTCTCCGGGGCGGTCACGTGCACCGGCGTGTTGGGCCCCGCCACCGCCAACTGCATCGAGAGACGCACACCGGCCAGCCGTCCCAGGGCCGAGCGCAGCCGATCCTTCTCCGACACGGCCAAGCCGATGGTCACGCGCAACTCGCGCAGGAGGTGGTCGTCACGCCCGGACACGATCTCGATCTCGGAGCTGCGCACGGCACGGCGCACGCGGTCCGCCGCGCTACCCGTGAGGTGGGTCGGGCTCCCGGGGTCGGATGCACCCAGCCCGGACGCCACCGACAACATGTCGTTGATCGCCCGGATCGGGTCGAGCTGACCGGTGATCCGCACCACGGGCACGCCGCCGATCGAGCCGGCGGCCCGCATCGTCGGATGCGACACCCACTTGTCGAGATCGAGTCCGGCCAGGCCGGCGTCCTTGCCCGCCGGCCCGCGGGCCCGGAGATCGGCGACGCGAGACTCCGGCAAGCGGTAGACGCCCGAGTCGATGCGCAGGAACGCGGCCGATCCGGTACTGATGAACCGCGTCTTCTGCTCGGACCCGCCGACGACGCGCGTGAACTGGAGGTCGGCGACCGGGAGCGTGCCCTTCTTCGTTGCTACCGAGAAGGGACCCTCCAACCGGAACCCTTCGGCGCCGCCCGACGTATCCGAGCCGGTGGCGCTCGAGCCCAACATCGACATGGTCAGCCGACCGCTGTGAATGTCGCTGGGGTGCGAGGTCGTCGACGACAGCGCCCGCGCCGGCGGCGACGCCTTGCCGCAGCCCGCCATCGCGGTCGACGCGGCCGCGACCACCGCCACGACGGCGCAGATCCGCCGCATCAAGGCGTGCTGGTGGAAGTGGTTGGTGCCTCGGTGGTCGACGTGGACCGTTCGGTGGTCGAGGTGGGGGTTGTCGTCGTCGTCCCGGGTGTGGAGCTGCTTGTGGTCGTCGTCTGCTGACCGGGCGCCGCCGACTGACCCGTGGGCACGAGGTTGTTGGCCACGACGTCACCAACCTGGGCGGCGAGGGCCGCAATGCGATCGGCGATCTCCTGCAACGTCAGGGTGTCGCTGTTCTTCTGCAGGTCCTGCAACTGCTTCTTGACGTCGTGCAGCTCCTGCTTCCCGGTTGGCGTGAGCTTCACGTCGGTGCCGTCACCGAACACGAATTGGTAGGCGGCCGCCAAGGTTTCACACTCGTTGCACTCGTAGTTGATCGCCAGCGCGGTGTTGGTCGGCGTGACCGAACTGGCGTCGCCTTCGGCCAGCACAACCTGGATGGCTACGGCAACCGTCCTGCAGTCCGTGCAACTGGCGTACGCCACGGCCGTGTTCGAGGGGTTCACGTCGCCGGACACCTTCTTCACGGAGAAGGCCAACTTGAACAGGGACGACCCGTCTTTCTGGTTGACGGCGACCGCGTCGTTGGACGGCTGACCGGACCCGATGCTCGTCGCCGTCTGGGCCTGTGCGGCGCCGGC
>JAFATL010000454.1 GCA_019243975.1 Actinomycetota bacterium
TGCGAGTTCAAGCGGCTCACGGTGCACGAGCTGCGCGACCACGGGTTCGATCTCGAGCTGGGGTTCGAGGACGACCGGCGCAACCTGGAGATGTTCCGGGCGGAGGGCGTGTGCTGTGTCTACATCCACAGTGGGTACTACGACTAGCCGCAGCCGGAACTCATCCGGGCAGTTGTACCGTTGAGAGTGCGATGAGCAAGAACACGATCAAGACCTACGTCCTGCTCGCCTTCCTGGGCGGGCTCATGATCATCATCGGGTCGTTCTTCGGCCGCAACGGTGCCGTCATCGGGCTGCTGCTCGGCCTGGTGTTCACGATGGGGTCGTACTGGTTCTCCGACACCATCGCCATCAAGGCGGCGCGAGCCACGCCGGTGAGCGAGCAGGAGATGCCCGACTACTACCGCATCGTGCGGGAGCTCACGCAACGGCTCGACATGCCGATGCCCAAGCTCTACGTCACGCCCGACATGCAGCCCAACGCCTTCGCTACGGGCCGCAACCCCAATCACGCGGCGGTGGCGGTCACGCAGGGCATCCTCCAGATCTGCGACTGGGACGAGCTCAAGGGCGTGCTGGCGCACGAGATCAGCCACGTCGGCAACCGCGACATCCTCATCGGCTCGGTCGCCGCATCGGTCGCCATGGGCATCACGTTCATGGCCCGCATGGCCATGTGGGGTGCGATGTTCGGCGGGGGCGGCGGCAGCGACCGCGACCGCAACGCCAACCCCATCGCCCTGCTGGCGATGATGATCCTGGCCCCGATGGCGGCCATGCTCCTGCAGATGGCCCTCACCCGCAGCCGCGAGTACGAGGCCGACCGCTCGGGCGCCCGCCTGCTCGGCACCGGCGAGCCGCTGGCTCGGGCCCTCGAGAAGCTGGAGGCGGGGGTGAAGCAGATCCCCATGAACGTCCAGCCCGCCCAGGCGTCGATGTTCATCGTCAACCCCCTCACCGGGCGCAAGGTGCAGTTCGCCAATCTCTTCATGACCCACCCGCCCACGGCCGACCGCATCGCCCGCCTGCGGGCGGGAGACTGGCGCCAGTAGTCCTCTCCCGCGAACATGGGGGGACGATCCGCCCGTTGTTCTCCTATGTCGCGCGCCCGCACCTACGTCCTCGTCGTCTCCATCGCTGGGGCCATCGCTCTGATTGCCGCCGCGTTCACCGCGTCGGCGCAGACCTCGGCTGAGCCGGGCCCGGCGACCACCACCACCGAGCCGCCCGCCAGCACCTCCACCACGGCGCCCCAGCTGCTGCCGGGGCCGGCGACCACCTCGACCACGGCCCCGCCCCGGAAGCTGGGCAGCACCACGACCACGTCGACCACGGCACCCTCGCCCGGCGCCACCGTCGCCGGGGACGCCACCCCGCCGCCGGGCACGCCGATGGTCGTCCCGCCCGAGGCGTGGCCGCTCATCAACTCGGTGAAGCGCAGCAAGCCCAACAACACCACCGCCCTCCTCGCCGCGCTGCGCCCGCTGCTCGACGTCGGCCTCACCCAGGACCAGGCCGTGTCGCTCGCGTTCGGGCGCTTCCCGGTCGGCGGCCAGGCGAACTTCAGCGACGACTGGTGGACGCCGCGCTTCACGCCCGTGTTCCACCTGCACCAGGGCAACGACATCTTCGCCGCCCAGGGCACACCGGTGCGCGCCCCGGCCGACGGTGTGCTGCGCCAGTCGAACGAAGCGGTCGGCGGGTTGTCGGCCTACGTGACGATCCCCGACGGCACGTTCTTCTACATGGCGCACCTCGTCGCGTTCGTCACCGGCCAGAAGAGCGGCGACAAGGTGAAGATGGGCGAGGTCATCGGCTTCGTCGGCGCCACCGGTGATGCGGTGGGCGGCGCGCCCCACTGCCACTTCGAGATCCACCCCAAGGGCGGCGCGGCCACCGATCCCAAGCCCTATCTCGACCAGTGGCTCAACGACGACATGACCAACATGTCGCGCATCCTCGCCGCCTACCTCGGCAACCGTCCCGCCGCGCTGCTCGCCACCGCGCTGACTCGTCCGTCGGCCGACGGCTCCGACAACCTGTTCAGTGCACCGTCGATGCCGCCCGAGTCACAGCTGCTGTGGGCGTCGTCCGCGAGCCCCGG
>JAFATL010000492.1 GCA_019243975.1 Actinomycetota bacterium
CCCCCCGTCACGGCGCAGGATGCGGACGCACGCCGAGTGGAAGGTCGACACCCACATCTTCTGAGCCACCGGCCCCACCAGGGCGCCGACCCGGTGCTTCATCTCGTCGGCCGCCTTGTTGGTGAAGGTGATGGCGAGGATCTCGAAGGGCGAGACCCCCCGGTCGGCGATGAGCCAGGCGATGCGGTGGGTCAGGACGCGTGTTTTGCCCGAACCGGCGCCCGCGACGATGAGCAGCGGCCCGTCCCCGTGGGTGACGGCCTCGCGTTGCACCGGGTTGAGCCCCGTCAGGAGATCCTCCGCCCCAAAAGGCACCGACCCAACCTACCGGTACCCTGAGACACTCAAGACACGGTGCAAACCGGCCGATCATCGGGGGGTGAGAGGGGTGCGAGTTCGTCTGGTTGTCGCGGCGCTGGCCGCCCTGAGCACCCTCGCGGGGCTGGCCGCCGTCGCCCAGCCGGCCGCCGCCGACGGCACCCTGCAGTGGCCGCACTTCGTGAAGATCCACGTCCAGAACGCCACGGCCACGACCCGGGTCATCATCGACACCAACTACGCCCACATCCGCTGGGTCTCCCAGCCCGGCGTGGTGGCCGACGACTACCTCGTGCGCATCGACCAGTCCGGCTACGTCCACAGCATGGACAACAAGCTGACGTTCTGGCGCCAGGCCGCCCCGGGCGGGGCCGACCTGGTGGTGCGGGTCACTGAGCCCGGCGTCCCCGGCCAGGACTCCTTCTCCTACTCCGTCGCCTCGATGCCGATGACCCCCCAGGGCACCGCCTTGGCCGGACCCCAGGGCAACTCGGTCACCGACACCCAGCCCTACGTGCCGATCTTCCGCCTGCCGATGGACTTCATCCTCAACGTCGGCGGCATCTGCAGTCCGGCCACCTTCCTGCAGGTCGAGCTGGAGTGGACCAACAAGGTGTGGCGGACGCCCGACGGCATCCAGCCCGGCCTCTACAAGATCCGCGTCATGCCCGACGCGTCGGTGGTGAGCCTCGACGGCGCCACGAGCTTCCAGGCCGTGACCGCCCAGCCGTGGGACTGGAACCACCAGATCATGGGCGTGATGATCGCCCGGGCGTGCGACCAGGTGAACAACGACGGCGGTGACGTGGCCGGCTACGACCGCCACGACGACGGCACGTTCTCGCACATGACCACGTGGGCTCAGCAGCCCGATGGCGGCTACGGCTGGCAGCCCAACAACTGCGGGCAGAGCGGCGTCTGCAACACGGGCGGCCCCCGCGAGTCGTTCGACGCCGGCAACTACATCGCGCAGACGAAGTACAACCCCTCGCTCACCCCCAAGGCGAACGGCGGTGGCGCCCCGGCGCCGCCGACACCCGCGCCGGTCACCACGCCGACGACGAAGCCCAAGTCGACCTCGACCGCCCGCTCCGCGCCCCGCACCACCACGCTGCCCAAGGCGACGACCCCGGCGCCGGCCGCGACGACACCGTCAACCGCGGCAGGCACCGACGCCACCGCCACCACGACGGCCGCACCCGACACCACGACGACGGCCGCGGCCAACGACAACGTCGTCGTCGCCGCGCCGAGCAAGCGCACCAGCACGAGCAAGAGCGTGCCGGGCCCGCTGGCGTGGGTGGCGCTGTTGGTCTTGGCGGCCGCCGGGGCCGGGTCGGTCGTCGCCCGCCGGCGTCACCGGCGGACCGACACGACCGGTTAGCTCCGCCGGCTGCGGCGGGCCGCCGCCTTCGGCGTCTTGGCCCGGGCGCTGCCGTTGGTCGACGCGGCTGCCGCGCCACGCGGCGGCAGCAACGGAAGAGCCAGGTTGGGACGCGTGCGCACGTCGGCCGTGAGCGGCTTGTGCGAACGCAACGCGCGCTGCACGAGCTCGATGGCCTTGTCGAGCTGCGGGTCGACGCCCGCCGCGTAGTCCTGGGGCTTGATGTCGACGTCGTAGTCGGGGTCGGTGCCGTAGTTCTCGACGCCCCACCCGACGTCGGAGAACCAGAACGAGTACTCCGGCTGCGTCGTCATACTGCCGTCGGCCAGCACGTGCGACGGGTTGATGCCGATGACCCCGCCCCACGTGCGTTTGCCCACCACCGGCCCGAGGCTGAGCAGCTTGAAGCAGTGGGTGAAGATGTCGCCGTCGGACCCGGCCCACTCGTTGGTGATGGCCACCATCGGCCCCGCAGGCGACGCCTCCGGGTACGGCTCGGGCGGGCCCCACCGCTGGATGTCGTAGCCGATGCGCTTACGGGCCAGCTTCTCGAGGATGAGCTGCGACACGTGGCCGCCGCCGTTGAAGCGCACGTCGACCACGAGGGCGTCCCGCTCGATCTCGGCGTGGTAGGAGCGGTGGAACTCCGAGTAGCCGTGCGGGCCCATGTCGGGGATGTGCACGTAGCCGACGCGCCCGCCCGTCTTCTCGGCCACGTAGGCCCGGTTGCGCGACACCCACTCGCGGTAACGCGCCGGCGTGTCGGAGCGCAGTGTCGTGACGATGACCGTGCGGGGCTTGCGGCCGCGCGCGTCGCCGACGGTCAGCTCGACGGCCATGCCCGGCTGGTTGACCAGCAGTGAGTTCGGATGAACGTCGCGGCCAACGGCCCGACCGCCCACTGCCAGCAGCGTGTCGCCCTCGCGCACGTTGATGCCGGGCGCGTGTAGCGGCGAGTCCTGCCCGTCCTCCCACGAGTCGCCCTTGACGATGTGAGCGAACGTCCAGCGCCCGCCTTCGAGGCGCAGGTCGGCACCGAGCAGACCCAACGCGTACGCCGGCGCGGGCCGGTAATCGCCGCCCATCTCGTAGGCGTGCGACGTACCGAGCTCACCCTGGGTCTCCCACATGAGGTCGGAGAACTCGGCGCGCGAGCCCACCTTCTCGACCAGCGGCAGGTAGCGGTCGCGCACCGTCGGCCAGTCGACGCCCGACATGTCGGGCATCCAGAAGTGCTCCCGCTGCAGGCGCCACGCCTCGAGGAACATCTGGCGCCACTCCGACACCGGGTCGACGCTCACCTTGATGCGGTCGAGGTCGAGCCAACCGCTCTTGCGGCCAGGCGGCTCGTGCTCGCTCCCGTCGGCCGGCTTCTCGCCTGCTTTTATTACGCGCAGGCGGTTGCCGGCCGAGTACAGCAGCGCCGAGCCGTCGCGCGACACGACGAGGTCGCCGATGCCGTTGACCAGCGTGTCGTGGTGCAGCTCGGCCAGGTCGTAGACCTCGAGGGCAGCGAAGGCGCCGCCGCCACCCGACGACCAGTCGCTCCCGAGGCTGCCCGACACGGGGATGGACGCGAACAGGATCTTGCCTTCGATGCCCACCACCCGGAAGTAGCGATCTTCGGGCACGGGCACGCTGATCACCCGGTCGGCCAGTCCGTCGAGGTCGATGCGCAGGGGCTCGGGCGTGTCCTTCTTCTTGTCGTCCTTCTTCTTGGCAGACGCCTTGTCACCGTCGCCCTCGGCGTCGGCCCCCGGCTCCTCCCCGCCCAGGCCCTTCGGCTTGGCGACGAACGGCGACGGCACGTCGGTGCGTAGCGTCACGAGGTACGGCTTCACGCCCTTCGGGAACCCGAGGTCGAAGTAGATGGTGTCGTACACGGGATCGAACACGCGGGCCGACAGGAAGTAGAGGTACTTACCGCCGGGGTCGAACGAGGGCTGGAAGTCGCGGTACTCGGGCCGCGTGACGGCGTGGGTCTTGCCCGTCGCCACCTCGCACAGCTTGATGATGCGCGTGCGTCCCGACGTGGCGAACGAGTACGCGATCCACCCGCCGTCGTTCGACCACGTGAGCCCGTCGAGCCCGCCGCCCTCGCTCTGGTCGATCTTCTTGGCCGTACCGGTGCCGATGTCGACCAGCAGGAGCTCGTGGCGCTGGTTGGCCACCGCCACCTTGTCGCCGTCGGGCGCGGTGGCGATGTCGACGACGAGGCCGAGGTCGATGCCGCTCAGGCGCTTGACGTCGTCCTTGCCCGGCCGCGTCACTTCGATGGCGTCCTCGCCGTCCTCGTCGGACACCGCCACCATCGCCTTGCCGTCGCCCGTCCAGCGCGCCAAGCGGTAACGCACGCCGTCGGGTCGCCCGTGCTGGTGCACGGCCTCCTCCCACAGCGGCATCGTGAACAACTTGCCGCGCGTCTCGATGGCCACGGAGTGGCCCTTCGGGTGCAGGGCGGCGCCGGCGAGGTACCGGTCAGCAGGGACGAACTTGCGGTTGCGCTGCACGCGCGGGCTACGGAAGTCGACCTCGACGACCGCCGCCTCGTCGGCCTCGGGGTCGTAGCGCCAGATCTCGGCCGCGTGCTGGTAGACGATCGTCGTGCCGTCGGTCTGGGCGAAGCGGGCGTAGTAGTTGTCGTGGTCGGTGTGGCGGGTGATGTCGCGCCCGTCGGGCCGGCACGAGTAGACGTTGCCGACGCCCTCGTGGTCGGACAGGAAGAACACCCGCTTGCCGATCCACATCGGCGCGGCCAGGTTGCCCTGCAGCTGCACGAGCCGCTTGAACTGCCCGTTGCCGCGCTGGTCGACCCACAGCTCGCCGGCAGTTCCGCCGCGGTAGCGCTTCCACCGGGCCGGGTCGGCGGTGTTGCGGCCCAGCACGATGGCACCGCCGGGGCCGAACGCCACCTCGCGCGCTGGTCCGTAGGGCAACAGCTCGGGCTGGCCGCCGTCCGGGCTGATCGCGTACGCATGCAGCTGCGAGGTGAACGCCTGCTCGGCGTCGCTCACGAACAGGATGCGACCGTCGGGCAGCCACCCCCGCACGACGGTGTTGGCACCCAGCCAGGTGAGGCGCGTGGCGGGCCCGCCGCCGCCGGGCATCACGTACACCTCGGCGTGGTGCTCCTCCCGGCTCACCAGCGCCAGCTGCGACCCGTCCGGCGAGAGCACCGGCCGGCTGACCTCGCCCAGGTTCGCCGTCAGTCGCTGCGCCACGCCGCCGCTGAGCGGGACGGTCCAGGCGTCGTCCTCGGAGACGAACACGACGGTGTCGTCCGCAACGGACGGATAGCGGAAGTAGCCGGCGTTCAGACCCATGCGGCGAGCCTACGCTTCCGCTCGCCCATGCCCGACTCGTATGTCGCCACGTTCACCGGCCGCCTCGAGGTGCTGTTCGAGGAACGGCGCGACCCAACACGGGCCGCGGCGATGGCCGCGTACATGCGCGATCAGTTCCCCTACTACGGCCTCCCCGCGCCGTCCCAGCGGGCCGCGGCCAAGGAGGCATTGGTCGGGCTCGGCCAACCGACGGAGGGTGACCTCGTGCAGCTGGCCACCACGTGCTGGGCGCGGCCACAGCGCGAATGGCAGTACGCGGCGTGCGACCT
>JAFATL010000498.1 GCA_019243975.1 Actinomycetota bacterium
TGGGGCACGTGCACGCGCTCGAGCTCGACGGCCTCGTCGATCCGTCGGTCACCTTCTTCACAGTGCGGCGCGCTGGCGTTCTCGTCGGCATGGGTGCGCTCAAGCAGCTCGACGACACGCACGGCGAGCTCAAGTCGATGCACGTGAAGGAAGTGGAGCGTCGCGATGGCGTCGGACGCGCGCTTGTCGAGCACCTCCTCGCCGAAGGCCGGGCGCGGGGCTACACGCGCGTGAGCCTGGAGACCGGCACCGGCCCTGCGTTCGAGGCGGGTCACGCGCTCTACGCACGCGCCGGGTTCACGCGCTGCCCGCCCTTCGCCCAGTACTGGGACAACCCCTACAGCGTTTGCATGACGATCGAGCTCTGACCCACCCCTCCTGCTCCGGCCGAGTACAACCGCGCCATGGCAGCCCTCTCTGGGAAGGTGGCCCTGGTTGCGGGCGCAACGCGTGGCGCCGGGCGCGGCATCGCCATCGAGCTGGGCGCGGCCGGCGCCCATGTCTTCGTGACCGGACGCACCACCCGTGAGCAGCAGTCCGAGTACGCCCGACCCGAGACAATCGAAGAGACAGCCGAGCTGGTGGAAGCGGCGGGAGGCACCGCCACGGCGGTGCAGGTCGACCACTTGGTGCCCGACCAGGTTGCCGAGCTCGCACAGCGGATCGATCGCGACGCGGGACGCCTCGACGTGCTGGTCAACGACGTGTGGGGCGGCGAGGGCCTGTTCGGGTGGGACACCAAGCTGTGGGAGCACGACCTGGCCAAGGGCCTGCGCCTCTTGCACCTGCAGGTCGACACCCACCTCATCACCAGCCATTTCGCCCTGCCGTTGCTCA
The DNA here is from genome assembly GCA_019243975.1 of Actinomycetota bacterium. GTDB lineage: Bacteria > Actinomycetota > Acidimicrobiia > Acidimicrobiales > JAFATL01 > JAFATL01. Next base: position 838 of record JAFATL010000498.1, read on the forward strand.
TACGCCGGGCTGGCGGGTTGGTCGTGGAGATGACCGACGGTGTCGCCGACTACAACGCCCGGACGTATCGCAACTCGGCGTTCTACGACCTGGCCAAGGCCTCAGTGCTGCGTCTGGCGTGGAGCCAGGGCCACGAGCTGAAGGAGTACGGCTGCACCGCCGTGGCGCTCACACCCGGCTGGCTGCGGTCGGAGATGATGCTCGAGGCCTTCGGCGTCACCGAGAACACCTGGCGCACGGCCCCCGGCCACTTCGGCATCTCCGAGTCGCCCCGCTACGTCGGACGGGCGGTCGCAGCCCTGGCCGCCGACCCGGACGTCGCCCGCTGGAACCAGGCCTCGCTGTCGTCGGGCCAACTGGCGCGCGAGTACGGCTTCACCGACCTCGACGGCAGCGCGCCCGACGCGTGGCGCTACATGGTCGAGGTGATGGACCCCGGCCACCCGCCCAATCCCGAGCCGTACCGGGTGCCGTAGTCCAGGCCCAGGCGCAGATCACCCGTTCCTGCGGCAGAATTCGGACATGCAGCCGGTCGGTGTCCACCACGTGTCGATCAACGTCAGCGACGTCGACGAGGCGCTCCGCTTCTATGTCGACGTGCTGGGCCTCATCGAGCGCACCGATCGGCCTGACTTCGGGTTCGGCGGCGCGTGGCTCGACGTCGGCGGCCAGCAGGTGCACCTGCTCGAAGCGGCCGCCCCGCCCAATCTAAGCCAGCACTTCGCCGTGCAGGTCGGCGACCTGGCCGGGGTCATCGACGAGCTGCGTGGCCGTGGCGTCGAGGTGAGCGACGCCTCGCCTGTCGGCACCGGTCTCCAGGCCTTCCTGTCCGACCCGTCGGGCAACGTGGTCGAGCTGCACCAGGCGAACGTCCGCTGACGCGAGCACGCGTCGCCGCGACCGTCCTCGTCGCGACCGCCGTACTGACGAGCGCGTGCGGGAGCACGGTGCCGGGGTCGTCGCGCGCCGCCGCGGCCCGGGCCCGCGGCGGCGCCGGGCAAGACGCGTCGTTGGAACCGCCCGGGACGTCTGGCGCAGATACGGGCGGCACTGGTGATGCGTCATCGGCTGGCGCCGGCATCGGCGGGACGAACGGAGCGTCCGGGACGACGTCAACGCACACCAGCAACGGCACGGTCGGAAGTGCCGGCGGCAGCGCGGCGGCGTCGTCCGCCCCCGCCAACCACTCCCCCATCTCGATCGGCGTGCTGTACGCCGTCAACGACGGCGCCCAGAGCGCAGGCATCAACAACGGCAACAACTACACGCTGAAGGACTCGATGCACGCGTTCGTCGACGGCTACAACGCGGCCGGCGGCATCGCCGGTCGGCACATCAACGCCGTCTACGCCGAGCTGCACTCCGCGTCCAGCGACTACGAGTCACAGACGCAGGCCGCCTGCGCCACCTTCACGCAGGACAACCACGTGGCAGTCGTACTCGCCAGCGTCGGGTACCACAGCGACATCCTCGTGAGCTGCCTGGCGAAAGCGAACGTGCCATTGATCGCGGGCGACTGGGATGCGCCCGATCAGCACGACGCCGATCGCTACCCGCTGTTCGTGACGCCCACGACGATCGTCGGCGACGCTCGCGTGGCCGCGGTCGTGCAGCACCTCACGGCGTCGGGGTTCCTCAAGCCGACCAACAAGGTCGGCGTGCTGGTCGAGGACTGCCCTGTCGACCAGCGCGTCTACGACAACGCGCTGGTCCCGGCGCTCAAGCGGGCGGGCCTCACGCTGGCGGCCACGTTCAAGCCCCGCTGCTTCCTCTCGATCCAGGCCTACGGCGGCCAGGCCTCCGACATCCAGGGCGCCGTGCTCCAGTTCAACCGCGCCGGCGTCGACCGCGTCATCGTCGTGTCACAGGCCGCCGAAGCCAACATCGTTGCCCTGTTCTCCGAGGTCGCCGACGCCCAGCACTACCTGCCCGGTTACGCCCTGTCGTCGGTGGCGGCGCCGGCCGTGCTCGCCCTCAACGCGCCCGCCACCCAGCTCGCCAACATGCAGGGCGTCGGCTGGCTCCCCGCCTCCGACACACAGAACCTGCAGCAGGCGCCGCCCACCGCCACCGGCACCCGCTGCCTGGCCCTCATGCAGAAGCAGGGGCTGCGGCCCGCCTCCAACGCCGACTATGCGTACGCCTACGGGCCGTGCGACGTGTTCTCGCTCTACGAGGCCGCCCTACGCGCCACCAACGGCGACGCCGCCACCGCCGCGGTGATGCGCGCCCTCGCCGTGGTGGGCCCGACCTACGTGAGCGCGTCCACCCTCGAGGGCAAGGTCACCACGACGAGCACCGGCCGCATCGGTGCCGGCACCGCCCGCTTGTTCGCCTTCACCGGCGGCCGCTTCCAGTACACCGGCGCGCCGTTCCCCATCTAGCCGCCACCGGGCGACCGTCGGGCGGCTACCGGAACTCGAGGCCCGCGAAGTCGCCCTTGGTGCGCCACGCCTCGAGGTACTCGAAGTAGGCCGCCGCGCCGGTCGGATACCCGAGGAACCAGTCGGGCCCGCTGCCTTCGGCCGGCTGACCCTCGTTGTTGTAGTAGCCGGGGGTGCACTCGGTGGAGCCGATCACGCCGAGGCGCGGGCCCGACAGCAGGAGCTCCATCCAGGCGTCCTGCGCCTCCTTGGTGACCTCCACCTCCTGGTGCCCGTTCTCGACCGCATGCTTGACGATGGTGGCGATGGTGCGGCCCGACTCGGTGTAGTTGTGGGGCACGTTCGACACCAGGTTGGCGCCCTGCGACAGCTGCACGACGAACAGGTTGGGGAACCCGTGCACGTGGATGCCGTGCTTGGTGCGCATCCCCTCGTTGGCCCACAGCTCGGACAGCTTCTGGCCGTCGCGGCCCTTCATGTCGTAGCCGTTGCGCCGTGAGTACTCGGTGCCGACCTCGAACCCGGTCGAGTAGATGATGCAGTCGACCTCGTACTCCTTACCGGCGACCACCACGCCCTTCTCGGTGATGCGCTCCACGCCCTTGCCGTCGGTGTCGACGAGCGTGGTGCTCGGTTCGTTGAAGGCCTGCAGGTACTCGTCGTGGAAGCACGGCCGCTTGCACAGCTGGCGGTACCACGCCTTGAGGCCCTGGGCGGTGTCGTGGTCTTCGACGATCTCGTCGACGCGCGCCCGGATCTCCGACATCTTCTCGAAGTCGGAGTCCTCGAACGCCGCCATCATGTTCTCGAAGGTGAACTCCTCGGGCGGCAGCTGCATGATCTTCGTGCGCATGCGATGGGCCAGGTCGGTCCAGCCGTCCTGCACCAGGTCGACCTCGGGCATGACGAGACCGGTCTGGATCTGGGTGAAGTTCTCGAGCCACCGCTGCTGCCAGCCCGGCGTCGCCATCTCGGCGAACCACTGCGGGTCGGTGGGCTTGTTGCCGCGCACGTCGACGGACGACGGCGTGCGCTGGAAGACGTAGAGCTCCTTGCAGGCGCGAGCGAGATGGGGCACGCACTGCACGGCGGTAGCACCCGTGCCGATGATGGCGACCCGCTTGTCGGCCAGCTTGTCCATCGGCGCTCCGTTGGGGTCGCCGCCGGTGTACCCGTAGTCCCACCGGCTGGTGTGGTACGAGTGACCCTTGAAGTCCTCGATGCCCTCGAGGCCGGGGAGCTTGGGCACGTGCAGCGGACCGGTGCCCATCGCCACGAACTGCGCGGTGAACTCATCCCCCCGGTTGGTGCGGATGATCCAGCGAGAGCGCGACTCGTCCCACTCCAGGTCGGTGACCTCGGTGTGGAACAGCGCGTTGTCGTAGAGGCCGAACTGCTTCCCGATGCGCTGGCTGTGCTCGAGGATCTCCGCCGCGTGCGCGTACTTCTCGCTCGGCATGTGGTTGGTCTCTTCGAGCAGCGGCATGTACACGAAGCTGGCCGTGTCGCACTGCGCGCCCGGGTACCGATTCCAGTACCAGGTGCCGCCGAAGTCGCCGCCCTTCTCGATGATGCGGACGTCGTCGACCCCCGCCTCCTTGAGCCGCGCCCCGGTGACGAGGCCGGCGAAGCCCCCGCCGATGAACGCCACCGTGACGTGATCCGTCAGCGGGTCCCGCGGCGTCACCGGAACGTAGGGATCCTCGAGGTAGTGCGCCCACTGATCCTTGATCTGGATGTACTGGGCGTTGCCGTCGGGCCGCAGCCGCTTGTCGCGCTCCTCGGCGTACTTCTGCTTGAGGGCTTCCTTGTCGATCATCGTCACGCCACGAGTGAAGCGAGACTTGACCGTCTGGTCAAGTTTTGTCGACAACGTCGCCACCGGCAGGTGGTAAGGAGGTGGCATGCCGATCACCTCCGGCCTCAACCACGTGGCCACCCTCACCACCGACATGGAGCTGACGACGCGCTTCTACGCCGAGGCGTTCGAGGCCAGCGTCGTCCACGAGATCCCCCGCAGCGACGACCACCCGTGGATGCGCATCATCGACCTGGGCGGCGGCTCCATGCTCAACCTGTTCGCGGTCGACGCCGCCGACATCATCGGCGAGCGGCGGCGCCAGGGCGGGCGCGGCGCCGT
>JAFATL010000605.1 GCA_019243975.1 Actinomycetota bacterium
GTGACGGCAGCGCCGCCGACGGCAACGATCGTGCTGCAGTCCCGCTAGGGGATGCTGACCTGTCGCACCGCGTGCTGCGACGGATCGATCTCCACCCGCACGAGACCCGACTTGGTAGGCGAGGTCACTGACGGGCCCAGCCGCAGCACCGTGCCGTCGCGGAACACCAGCCGGCTGCCGTCGATTCGCACCAGACGACCGAGGTAGAACACGACCGGCGGCTTCTGCGGCACCGGCGCGCCGATGGTGCCGATCCACACCATGGTGTGACCGTGCAGGCCGATCTGGACGTACTGGCCCTTGCGTTGCAGCAGCGGCACGGTCTCCATCGTGTAGGTGGAGAAGCTCTGCAGCTTGCGGCTCACGTCATAGGTGCGCCCGCCGTCGAGCGTGATCTTCTTCACCGTCACGCTCGTCACCACGCCCTCGGCGTCGGGGAACCGGGGCGAGCCGTCGAGGGCGATCGGCTTCACGCCACCGCCACCGCACGCCGCCACAAGCACGGCCGTCGCCAGCAGCGCCCCGTGAAGACGGCCGCGGACGGTCACCCGCCGGCCGTCGTCGTCGGAGTGGTCGGCGAGCCCGTCGCCCGTCCCCGGTTCTCGAACGCAGAAAGGCTGCCATCGACCGCGTCGGTCGGCAGGGCCACGGTCACGGGCTTGCCCAGATCGACGAGCTGCAGCGACATCGTGCGAACGCGGATCACGTCGCTGCCCTGGGCGGCGCGCACGGCGTTGATGGCGTCGATGGCGATCTTCACCCGCTGGGCGCTCGGCAGGCTCGAAGGGATCTTGACGTTGTAGTTCCGCTGCAGCTCCTCGAGCCGGCTCACCACGTCGATCTGCTCCAGCACCTGAATCACCCGGCCGTCCTTGACGTACACCGCCATCTTGCGGAAGTTGGCGGCGGTCGGGATTCGCTGGTTGGCACTGGCGCCGCTGATGTCCTGGGGCCGGGGCAGGCGCGGACGTTCGAAGTCGTAGCGGCTCACGCCCGAGTGCTTCTTCGGCTTCGGGAAGGGATCCTCGCTCGGCTTGTAGTCGAGCGAGTCGGCGTTGAACTTCTTGACCTGGAACGCCTCGCGGATGGACTGGTCGACGTACCGGAAGACAGTGAGAGCGTCGAAGACGGGATCCGCCCCGAGGGGATGATGCTCCGTCGCGCTGGGCAGCAGCGACGGCGCGCCGGTGGAGTCGAGCACCCACCGGTGCGCCAGCAAAGCGTCGCGGACCGGGGGCGTCAGGCTCGGCGACTCGACGGGCTGACTCGCCGACACCGACTGCGCCGGCGCGGAGGACCCCTGGGCGGCCGGCGCGGCCTGACGACCGAACACTGCGAACGCGGCGTTGCTGAGGGCCCGGTCGGCGATGGCGTCGTCGTCGACCACCTCCTCCCAGATCGGGAGGCCGTTGATCGTCGTCGCCGCCTTGTAGCGGAAGTCGTCGGCGATGAGCCCCTTCACCTCGGTGCGCGTGTTGCCGGTGACGTCGGAGTACACGAACTGACGCGAGAGCAGCGAGGTGCGCGCCATGGCCGCCCGCAGCTTCTCGGCATCGGTCTGGTGGTGCCCGCCGCACGCGGCGAGGGGCACCAGGCAGATCGCCACGACGCCGAGGAGGACTCGCCGCGTCATGCCGGCTGCACCTGGAGCAGATCGCGCAGCAGCGTCCGCGGTTGCGAGAAGTCCTCACGAGTTGCAAGCACGAACATGTACCGGCCCCGGAACCACACGGCGATGCGCTGCTGATTGCCCGCCGTCAGGTAGACGGTGCGGTCTCCGACGCGCACCTGGGTGGGCGACGTGCTGCCGATCTGGGCGACGAGCGTTTGCTGAAACTTCGTCGACTGATACCGCGCCGACGACAGGAAGCGGCTGAGCTGCAGCGTCGCCTGCAGCAGGTCGGCCGAGCGGAAGCTGTAGATCGACGTCGCGTCGAGATACGTGCGCGTCACTTGAGCCAGAGCCTCGTGCACATCCTCTTGGGCCACCGTGAGGTCGAGCACCTTCGACGGCACCGCGTCCGCCGGCAGCGAGCCGATCTTGGGCGCGGAC
>JAFATL010000679.1 GCA_019243975.1 Actinomycetota bacterium
ACGATCGCCCGCACCGCCGTGCTCGACCACGGCGCCGTCATCGCCAACTACTCGCCGGTGGTGGCGCTGCTCAAGGACGACAAGGGCCAGACGTGTGGTGCCCGACTGGCGGACGGCACCGAGGTCAAGGCGCGTGCGGTCGTCAACGCCGCGGGCGTGTGGGTCGACGAGGTGCGCGCCCTCGACGAGGGCAAGGACCCCGACTCGTTGCGGCCGGCCAAGGGCATCCACTTGGCGGTGCCGTACGACAAGGTGCCGTGCGACATCGCCGCGGTGGTGCCGGTGCCGGCCGACCGGCGCTCGATCTTCGTGGTGCCGTGGGGCGACCGCGTCTACCTCGGTACCACCGACACCGACTACGACGGGCCCATCGACGACCCGCAGGTCACGCCCGAAGACGTCGACTACGTGTTGGGCGCCATCAACCTGTTCGTGACCCAGCCGTTGACGCGCGCCGACGTGCTGGGCACGTGGGCGGGCCTGCGCCCGCTGATGAAGGGCGCCGGCAGTGAGCGCACCGCCGACCTGTCACGACGCCACAGCGTGTTCACGTCGAAGAGCGGCGTGGTCACCGTCACCGGCGGCAAGCTCACGACCTACCGGCGCATGGCCGCCGACACGGTCGACGAAGTGGTGAAGCACCTGGGCAAGGGCGGCGAGCGCGTGCTGCGGCGTAGCCCCACCAAGAAGCTGCCGCTGCGGGGCGCCACCGGCATCGACAGCTTGCGCCAGCCCGACGCCGCGTCGCGCATGGACGTCGACAAGTCGACGCTCGAGCACCTCGTGGGCCGCTACGGCAGCGAGGCGCGCACGGTGGTGGCGATGCTCGAGGCCGACCCCGACCTGGCCCGCCCACTGGTGCCCGGCCTTCCGTACCTGCGGGCCGAGGCCGTCTACGCAGCGCGGTACGAGATGGCGCTGACGTTGGAGGACGTGTTGTCGCGGCGCACCCGCGCGCTGCTGCTGGCGCGTGACGCGTCGGCCGCGGTCGCCCTCGACGTGGCCCATCTGGTCGCCCCCGAGCTGGGCTGGAACCCCGACGAGGTTCGTCACCAGGTGAGCGGCTACCTCGAGATCGTCGCCAAGGAACGGGAGTCGGCCGACCTGCCCGAGACGGGCACGACGCCGGCAGCGCCGGAGGCGTCCGTGCACGGCGCGCCCACCCCGTCGGCAGCCGAGGCCTGAGCGTGCCCAACCGGGGGGCGCCCACCCCGCCCATCGCCCTGCCCGACGGCGCCCTCACGCCGCGCTTCGCCCCCGCCGTCGACGTCAGCGACGAGGTGCTCAAGCGCTTGGGCGACGTGTGCGCGTCGGTCACGACCGACGACGCGGTTCGCAGCGAAGCGGGTCGCGACTGGTGGCCGCTGGCCATGATCTGGGCCCTCCGGGGCGAGGTACCCGGCGCGGTTGGTGCAGTGGCGCGGCCCACGTCGGCGGAAGAGGTGGCGGGCGTGCTCCGCGTGTGCAACGACGCGCGCGTGCCGGTCACCACGGCAGCCGGACGGAGCGGCGTGTGCGGGGCGAGTGTGCCCGCCTTCGGCGGCGTCGTGCTCGACATGACCGGCATGAACGGCATCGTCAGCGTCGACGACGAGTCGCTGCTGCTCGACGTGCGGGCCGGCACCTTCGGCGACGTACTCGAAGAGGAGCTGCGGGGGACGTACAAGGTCACCGTCGGCCACTGGCCCCAGTCCGTCGAGCTGTCGACCGTCGGCGGGTGGGTCGCCTGCCGCGGCGCCGGCCAGTACTCCACCCGCTACGGGAAGATCGAAGACATGGTCGTCGGGCTGGAGGTGGCCCTGGCCGACGGCCGCGTCATCCGCACGGGCGGCGCCGCCCCGCGCGCCGCGGCCGGGCCTGACCTGAGCCAGGTGTTCGTCGGCAGCGAAGGCACGCTCGGCGTCGTCACTGAGGCGCGCCTGCGCATCCACCCGCTGCCCACCTACGAGCGGCGGGCGGCCTACGGCTTCGCGTCGTTCGCCGACGGGTTGGAGGCGTGCCGCCGCATCCTGCGCCGGGGTGCCACTCCCGCGGTGTTGCGCCTCTACGACGAGCGCGAGTCGCGCCGGTACCAGGAAGGCACCAACGCGTTGCTCGTGCTCGACGAGGGCGACCCGGCGGTGGTCGACGCGGTGATGTCGGTCGTCGCCGAAGAGTGCGCGGGCGCCGACGGCCTCGACGTCGACTACGTCGAGCAATGGATGCACCACCGCAACGACGTGTCGGCGTTGGAGACGGCCATCCGCCAGGACATCGTGGTCGACACGACCGAGATCGCCGCCCGCTGGAGCGCGTTGCCCGCGATCTACACCGATTCCGTCGCCGCCCTCAAAGCGGTGCCCGGCATGTGGGTGGCGTCGGCCCACCAGTCGCACGCCTACACCGACGGCGCGTGCGTGTACTTCACGTGGGCCGGCCAACCCGCCGAAGGCGGTTCGGTCGAGGACTTCTACAACGCGGCGTGGGACGCGGTGACCACCACCGTGTTGCGACACGGCGGCGCCTTGAGCCACCACCACGGTGTCGGCATCAACCGGGGCCGGTTCATGCGCCCCGCCCTGGGCGACGGCCTCGACGTGCTGGCGTCGCTCAAGCAGGCGCTCGACCCCAACGGC
>JAFATL010000705.1 GCA_019243975.1 Actinomycetota bacterium
CGGGCCGGCAGCGAACCCAACGCCATCGCCAACAAGGCGATGCCAGCGAGCCCGACCCGCCTCAACTGCTTCGACCTCGGCATCGTCCTCCAGCCGGTATCCGTGACCGCCGTCACACTAACCAAAGGATTCAACGCCCGACCCTCGCGTTCCTCGCGCGGAGGGTGGCCAGATTTCGTTAGTCGACGAGCTCGGCGGGCGTCGCCTCGATGTGGATCACGTCGTCATCGCGCACGACGAGCAGATCGGCAGTGCGGCCGATGGCGTCGCCGAACATCAGGCGTTGCAGGTCGCCCGCCGATGTGACCGGGCGGCCATCGACCTCGAGGATCACGTCCTTGGCTCGCAGGCCGGCCCGTTCGGCCGGGCTGCGCTCCATCACCTCGGCCACGCCGATGCCAGCGTCGCGCCCGAGGCGCTCAACGAGTCGAGGCGGCAGGGCGCGGTAGCCACCCGCGATGCCGAGGTAGGCGCGCCGGAAGCGGCCCTCGGTCATCAGGGCGCCGATGATGCGGCGCGTGATGTCGTTGATGGGCACGGCCAGACCGAGTCCGACACCCGCCACCGCGGTGTTGATGCCGACGACACGGCCGTTGCTGTCGACCAGCGCCCCGCCGCTGTTGCCCGGGTTGAGGGCGGCGTCGGTCTGCACCACGTTCTCGACGATGCGCGTGGCGCTGGTGGTGCGCGTCGGCAGGCTGCGGCCGAGGGCGCTGACCACACCAGCGGTGACGGTGCCGCCGAGGCCGAGCGGGTTGCCGATGGCGACGACCAGCTGACCCACCCGCAACGTGTCGGCGTCGCCGAGGGTCGCAGCGCTGAGCTCGTCGCCGCGTACACGCGTGACCGCGAGGTCGGACAGCGGATCGGTACCGATGACCTCGAGGCTGAGCTCGCGCCCATCGGTGAACACGGCCGTGCCGCGCTGCGCGCCGTCGACCACGTGGGCCGAGGTGACAAGGAACCCGTCGGGCGTGATGACGACTGCACTGCCCGCGCCCTCCCCACCGCGCGACGAGTTGCGCCCCACCCGCAGCGAAGCGACTGAGGGGCTCACCGTCTCCGCCACGTGCACGACGACGCGGCTGTACGCGTCCAGCGGGCTCTCCTGCTGTTCAAGTGCCGATCGAGGGTCGTTTTCCGACCCCGGATCGGCCCCTGGACGGCGAAGGTTGTCGGTGAGCGACATCAGATGGTGGTCGGGCCCTCGGCCCGGACCTTCTGCACGTGGACGAGGGCGTCGCGGAGGTCCTGCATCCAGTCGGCTTCGTGCTTGCCGACCAGGCGAACGCACCAGGCGAGCGCGTCGCTGCGGCTGCGGGCGACGCCGCTCTCGACCAGGGTGTCGAGCACCTGGCGCTCGGGGAGGCGCAAGCGCGTCATCACCGGGACGCTCATGGTCGTGAACAGGCGGCGCACGTCACCGCTGGAGGCGCCCCACGCCACCTTGCGGCGGAACTGGCGCTCGGCCTCGTCGGCGATCTGCATGCGCGTGTCGCGGGTGCCCTCGCGGAACCGCTTGATGCGGCCGACGTGGGCGTGCTCCTTGGCTGCCTCGTCGGCGTCGGCGGGGATGTCGGGCGGGGCCAGCGGGCCCACCACCAGGATCTCGTCGTTGTCGCTCGTGACCTCGGCCGGGCCCGTGAACCACCCATCGGGCAGGCGCCCGGCGAACCACGCCTGGATGGACTGTGTCTCTGTCATGGCGCCGACCGTAGCACCATTACACAATTACATGTGATGACAATTCGGAGTCACGGGAGGAGGAGCATCACGTCCCCGAACTCGTGCCACAGGTAGCCCTGGCGCAGGGCGGCGTCGTAGGCGTTGGCCAGGAGGGGGCGGGGGAGCACCGCCTCCAGCATGAGGAGGTGCGAGGCCCGGGGTTCGTGCATCCCGGTAAGCAGGCCCTCGACCACCCGCAGCCCCGACTCCGGCGTGACCACCAACTCGGTCCAGCCTTCGGCGGGGTGGACCTGGCCTGCCTCGTCGGCCGCCGACTCGAGGGCCCGGACCACCGTGGTGCCGATGGCGACGACCCGACCGCCGGCGGCCCGGGCCTGGTTGACCCGGCGGGCGGTGTGGGCCGGCACCCGGTACCACTCGGGGTACGGCGGCTCGTGCGACTCGAGCGACGACACGCCCGTGTGCAGCACGAGAGGCGCGACGTCGATGCCGCGCGCGACCAGAGCGGTGATGAGCTCGGGCGTGAACGGCCGACCCGCGCTGGGCATCTCGGCGCTACCGGGTTCGGTGGCGTAGGTGTTCTGGTAGGCGGACATCGGCCAGTCGCGGCCGACGTGCGCGTACCGAATGGCGCGTCCGTGGGCGCCGAGCCACGACACGACGGTGTCGCCCGCGGGCAGGGCGAGCACCGCCACCCACAGCCGGCCGTCGCGGCAACGCGACAGCAGCGTCGCGTGCGCGCCACCCGGCAGGTCAACGCGTTGCCCGGCCACGTCGTCGAGGAACGGTGTCGTGGCGCGATCGGCGAGGGTGCGCAGCTCGACCAAGTGGAGGTCGGCCGGCAGTCGCGTCGAGTAATGCAGCTCGACGCGACTGCCGTCCGCCAACGTGGCGTCGACGGCAGCGGGCAGCGTTGCCGACGTGTTCACCACGAGCAGGTCGCCCGGCCGTAGCTGGCCGGGCAGATCGGTGAAGCGGGTGTGCAGCACGCAGCCGTCGCCTGAAGCAACGAGCAGGCGGACGTGATCGCGCGAGCGACCGCGCACCTCCGGCGGTTCGCTCGCCTCCAACTCCGCCGGCAGCACGAAATCGAGATCGGAAGCCAGGAACGGAGCGTCTTCGAGGAGCGCGGCCATCACGCCACCCCCAACGGCGCCAGCGTCAGCGATCGCGCTTGATACCGGCCACTCGGGAGATGGCCGCGCAATACGACCAACAGACCCGGCACGCTGTCTTCGGGCGGTGGGCGGTCGGAGATGTCTTCGCCCGGGAACGCCTCCTGGTGCATTTGCGTGCGCATGTCGCCCGGGTCGACGGCGTAGACGCGCAGGTCGGGGTGTTCGGCGCCGAGGATGTTGGTCAGCTGGTCGAGCGCCGCCTTCGACGACCCGTAGCCGCCCCACCCTTCGTACGGCTCGACCGATGCGTCCGACGTGATGTTGACGATGCGCGCGCCCCCGGCCAGCGACGGCAACAACGTCTGGATCAGAGCCAGCGGGGCGAAGACGTTGGCGCGGTACACGCGCTCCAATTCGTCGAGCGGATACGCGGCCAAGACGGGCTGCGGGCTGGGCCCGAGCACTGACGCGTTGTTGACGAGCACGTCGAGCGGGCCGAGCTCCGCGACGGCGGCCGCGAGCGCGGCGCGGTGAGAAGGATCGGCGACGTCGCCGGCGACGGCGATGACCCGGGTCGTCTGGGCCAACTCGGCGCGGGCCGCCTCCAGCGCCTCGGCCCCTCGGGCGTCGATGACGAGATCCCAGCCGTCGACGGCCAGCGCTCGGGCCAGCGCCAGCCCCAGCCCCCTCGATGCGCCCGTGATCAGTGCGGTGGGCATGGCTGCCTCCCAAGTGGTTTAGTAAGTTCTCCCTTGTTTTACTCGCGAGGACAACACTTGGGAAGCGAAAATTTCAGAACGTCACGGGCAGGGCGGCCAGGCCCCGCAGCACGATGTTCTCCTTGTACTCGGGGCGGTCGACCGCCAGCTCCATC
>JAFATL010000740.1 GCA_019243975.1 Actinomycetota bacterium
GGGGGCACATGCCGCCCAGCCGGTTGAACGTGGCCCGCTGTGTCGTGCGGTTGCCGCGCTCGACGGTGATGGCACCGGAGGCGCGAACACTTGGCACGTTGAACGAGTAGGCGTTGGGCGGGCCGATGTGCGGCTTGCCGAGACGGCTGAAGAGGATGCGCAGGAAGGCGTTGGCGTCGGTCGCGGTGCCGACGGTCGAGCGGGCGTTACCGCCCATCCGCTCCTGGTCGACGATGATCGCCGTGGTCAGCCCCTCGAGGACGTCGACGTCGGGCCGGGCCAGCGTCGTCATGAAGCCCTGCAGGAACGCGCTGTACGTCTCGTTGATAAGGCGCTGCGACTCGGCCGCGATCGTGTCGAACACCAGCGAGCTCTTGCCCGAGCCGGACACGCCGGTGAACACCGTCAGCTTGCGCTTCGGGATCTCGACGCTGACGTCCTTGAGGTTGTTCACCCGCGCTCCGTGAACGCGGATCACCTCTGGCACTAGCGGCGCTCCTGGATGCGGATCATGTTGCCGGCGGGGTCGCGCACCGCGCAGTCGCGCACGCCGTAGGGCTGCTCGATCGGCTCCTGCACGACCTCGGCGTCGCTCGCCTGCAGCTTCTCGAACGTGCCGTCGAGGTCCTTGGTCGCAAGGAGCAGGATGCCGTACGTGCCCTTGGCCATCATCTCGAGGACGGTCTGGCGCTCGTCCTCGGTGATGCCGGGGTCGACCGCCGGCGGCGCCAGCACGATGTTGGTATCGGGTTGGTCGGCGGGGCCGACGGTCAGCCACCGCATGGTGCCTTGGCCGACGTCGAGGCGGACCTCGAACCCGAGCAGGTCCCGGTAGAACGCGAGCGAGGCGTCCGGATCGGTGTGGGCAAGGAAGCTGGAATGAATCGTGATGTCCATGTCGATCACCCTAAGGAGAGGTTGTTGTTTTGGCTTCTCGATTCCTGACCGGTCGCGTGACGTACTTCGAGATACAGGAGATGATCTCGCCGGCGCGGGAGGGGTCCTGCTTGTAGGCGCTGGGAGACATCCCGACCAGCTCGGTGAACCGGGTGCTGAAGGTGCCGAGCGACGAGCACCCCACGGCAAAGCACACGTCGGTCACGCTCATGTCGCCCCGGCGCAGCAGCGCCATCGCCCGTTCGATGCGCCGCGTCATCAGGTAGGAGTAGGGCGACTCGCCGTAGGCGCGCTTGAACTCGCGGCTGAGGTGCCCGGCGGACATGTGCACACCCCGGGCGAGGGCTTCGACGTCCAGGGGCTGGGCGTACTCCCGATCGATGCGGTCGCGCACGCGCCGCAGCCAGGCCAGGTCCTCCAGATGGTGGCCACCGTCCATGTTGCCCATGCGGCTCAATCTACGGCGCTGAGGTACGGTCCAGGCACCTGTTCGTCCCGGAGGGAGTGCCCCCAATGCGTGAAGCCGTGATCGTGTCCTATGCCCGTACCGGGCTCGCCAAGTCGCACCGCGGTGGGTTCAACAACACCCCGACCATGTCGTTGGCCGCCCACGCCATCAGCAACGCGGTCACCAAGGCGGGCATCGACCCGGCGGCGGTGGAGGACCTCTATCTCGGCAACGGCGCCCACGGCGCCGGCAACCTGGGCCGCCTGGCAGGGCTGCTGGCCGGCCTCCCGGTGACCACCGGCGGCGCCACCATCCAGCGTCACTGCTCCTCCGGCCTCAACGCCATCGCCCTGGCCGCCAACGCGATCAAGCAGGACGGCGTCGACATCGCCGTCGGCGCGGGTGTCGAGTCGATCTCGCAGCCCGGCGGTGCGCTCGGCGGTCTCGACCCCAAGCTCACCGACGAGTACCCGGCCATCTTCATGGCCATGATCGACACCGCCGACATCGTCGCCGAGCGCTACGGCGTCAGCCGCGAGTACCAGGACGAGTACTCGCTCGAGTCGCAGCGGCGCACGGCCGCGGCGCAGGAGGCGGGCAAGTTCGAAGACGAGATCGTCCCCATGAAGACGGTCATGAAGCTCGTCAACAAGGAGACGAAGGAAGAGTCGCTCGTCGACTACGTCGTCGACCGCGACGAGTGCAACCGGCCCGACACCACGCTCGAGGGCCTGGCCAAGCTGCAGCCCGTCAAGGGCGAGGGCAAGTTCATCACCGCCGGCAACGCCAGCCAGCT
>JAFATL010000107.1 GCA_019243975.1 Actinomycetota bacterium
CACGGAAACGGCGCATTGAAATTGGCGATTCGACGTGGGCGGCTAGATGCCCTGCTCGACGAGCCCCTTCAGCACGCTATGCACCGTTTCGATGTCTTCACGGGTCACCCGCTCGTCGGCGGTATGGGCCAGGCTCGGGTCGCCGGGCCCGTAGTTGGTGGCGGGCACGCCGTGGGCAGCGAAGAACGACACGTCGGTCCAGCCCAGCTTGGCCATCGGCGCCTGCCCACTGCGTTCGGCGAGGGATCGCAGCAGCGGATGCTCGAGCGACGGGGGCGCGGGGGCAGCCAGTTGCACCAGCTCAACGGAGTCGCCTGCTGACGTGTCGACGGCGTCACCGAGCAAGGCGAGCACCGCAGCCTGCGCCTCGTCGGGAGAACGATCAGGGGCGAACCGGTGGTTGATGACGACGCTGGCGGCGTCGGGCACGACGTTGCCCGCCACGCCGCCCTCGACCTTGGTCGCCTGCAGGGCTTCGCGGAACTCGCACCCGTCGATGACCGGCCGGCGTTCCTCGAAGGCGTCGACGCGCTCGAGCAGGCGACCGAGCCGATGGATCGCATTGCGGCCCATCCACGGCCGTGCCGTGTGGGCGCGCGCGCCGGTGAGGGTGACCTTCAGGTGCAGCGTGCCCTGGCACCCGGCCTCGATGTGCGCGGCGGTCGGCTCGGCCAGCACGGCCGCGTCGCCGGCCAGCAGATCGGGTCGTTCGGCGAACATCTTGACCAGGCCGTTGTGGCGGCTCTCCACCTCTTCGCATTCGTAGAAGACGTACGTGACGTCGACGGCCGGCTCCGAGACTGTGAGGGCGATGTCGAGCAGCACGGTGACGCCGCTCTTCATGTCGGCGGAGCCGAGCCCCCACAGCAGGTCGCCCTCGAGGCGCGCCTGTTCATTCCCGTTGGGCGGCACGGTGTCGGTGTGGCCGGCGAGCACGAGTCGGGACGCAAGGTTCCGGTGCGTGCGCGCCACCACGCTGTTGCCGACGCGCTCCACGTTCAACCACGGCGCGGCGCGCAGCCGTTCCTCGATGTGGTCGGTGATGGCGCCCTCGTGGTGGCTGACGGACGGGATGTCGACGAGGGCCGCGCAGGCGCGCAGCAGGTCGGTCACACGCTGACGTTCTGCTCGCGAAGGATCTCGTTGAGGCGTGAGCCGCCGTGGCGGACGCCCTCCTCCAGCCGCTGGATGACGAGGATGCAGGGCGCACCGAAGGTGCCGCCCGGATAGTCCTTCTGCACCCACGACTGCACCGCCACGCACCACGGCGGTACCACGCCCCGCTCCAACTCCTCGCCCGTCTCGGCATCGAACACCGGGATGCTCGGCGTGAGAATGGCGCCCGCCCCGAGCACGGCCCCCTGCCGGACGCGCGCGCCGTTCACGACCATGCACCGGCTGCCGATCATGCAATCGTCTTCGATGATGACGGGCGCCGCCTGGGGCGGCTCGAGCACGCCGCCGATGCCGACCCCGCCGGACAGGTGCACGTTGGCACCGATCTGGGCGCACGACCCGACCGTCGCCCAGGTGTCGACCATTGTCTGGCTGCCGACCCGGGCGCCGATGTTGACGTAGCTCGGCATGAGGATCACGCCGCGGTCGAGGAACGCCCCCCACCGGGCCGACGCGCCCGGCACGACCCGCACGCCCTGGGTCATGAAGTCGGACTTGAGCGGGACCTTGTCGGCGTACTCGAACGGCCCCACCTCCATCGTCTCCATGTCGGAGAGACGGAACAGCAGGAGGATCGCCTGCTTGAGCCACTGGTGAACGACGACCTTGCCCCGGGGCGTGACCTCGGCGACGCGGGCCATGCCGGTGTCGAGCAGGCTGATCGCCTCGTGCACGGCGTCGACCGCTTCCGAATCGGCGGGCGACAGACCGTCGCGGTTCTCCCACAGCTCTTCGATGCGCGCCTGCAAGTCGGCCATGGGCGCAGGCTACCTAGTGTTCTGGGGATGATCCGCCAGTTACCGCGTGTGGTGCCCGAGGCGCCGGACAAGCCGATGCGGGGCAGCGAGGACCACCCCATGCGCAAGGTCACCCAGCAGGTCGCCTTCGACCCGGGCGGGTGGACGGGCGAGCGCCGCGGCAAGGTCGAGTCGCTCTTCAACGAGCTCGCCCCCGAGTGGCACACGCGCGACCACCCGTACCGCACGCAGCCGCTCGTCGATGCGTTCGAGCGCGGCGGTGACGTCGCCGGCGGCATGTGCCTCGAGCTCGGCAGCGGCACCGGCATCGCCACGCCGTGGCTGGCCGAACGGTTCGCGCACGTGCTGTCGGTCGACCTCTCCGCCGAGATGCTCAAGCTGGCACCCGCGGGTGACGGCACCCGCATGCGCGCCGACGCCTCCCGCCTCCCGCTCCGAGACGCGTCCATCGACACGGCCGTGCTCATCAACATGTTCCTCTTCCCCATCGAGATCGCCCGCGTCATCGCGCCGGCGGGCGCCCTCGTCTGGGTCAACACCTCCGGCGCCGACACCCCCATCCACCTCCCCGCCGACGAGGTCGACGCCGCTCTGCCAGGTGAGTGGACCGGCGTCGCATCCGAAGCCGGCTGGGGCACCTGGGCCGTCCTCCGCCGCGCCTGACACCCGCGGATTGAGCCTTTCCTGCTGCACCAATCGCGCGAATCGGACAAGTGGCGGCAGGAAAGGCTCAGTACGCTCGCCCGACTAGGTCGACCCTCGTATCGGAAGGGCTCGCCAGTGATGTCCGCCGTCGGTCGTGAGCTGCAGCCTGCTCGTGTGGTGATCGGCGTCCGGTTGTATTGCGACTCCTTGGTCAGGCGTCGTGAATCC
>JAFATL010000205.1 GCA_019243975.1 Actinomycetota bacterium
ACCCGCGAGCCGGAGCCCAGGTCGATGAACGTCGCCACGTCGGCGCTGATGATCTCGCGTCCCTCGTCGCTGTCGTACATGCGCTCGTGCATGTCGTTCACCGAGGCGAACGACAGCTCGGCGATGCCGTCGATGTCGGGGGCGTCGGCGGTCAGCGGCGCCACGACCACGTTCTGCACGTAGCGCCATAGGGCCGGGTGGTGCTTCCGCGCCAACGGTGCATGGCCGTCGGCCCAGTGCCTCGCGAACTGGTCCCGGTCGAGCGTCGGAAGCCGGTTGATGAACACCACGCGCTTGACGCCGGCGGAGGCACCCACCGGTCGGTCGTCCCACTGCGCGCCCTCTGACACCTCCCACGCGTGCGCGTCCGGGGGAAGGGCCGGCCACGCGTCACCGTCGTTCAACCAGGCGAACAACACCGCCGCATCATCGTCGAGCGAACGCTCCAGGCCGCTCATTTCAGCGGGTGCGGAGGGCAAGAAGGCCACGAGTTTCCGCACAAACCCGAATGCTAACGTGCCGTCAGAAATGGCCCTCCAGGACACCGAGGCCGACCGCGCCTTCCGTCAGGAGGTGCGTGACTGGCTGGCCGAGAACCTCGTCGGCGAGTTCGCCGAGTTGGGCTCGCGCGGCGGGCCCGGGCGCGAGCACGAAGGCTTCGAGGTGCGCCAGGCCTGGGAGCGCAAGCTCGGTGCCGCCGGCTTGACGTGCCTGGGCTGGCCCCGGGCGCACGGGGGCCGTGAGGCGACGCTCGGCCAGCAGGTGGCGTTCCACGAGGAGTACGCCCGGGCCGGCGCACCGGCGCGGCTCGGCCACATCGGCGAAGGGCTGATCGGCCCGACGATCATCGAGTTCGGCACCGCGGCCCAGAAAGAGCGCTTCCTGCCGCCGATCCGCAGCGGCGACGAGCTCTGGTGTCAGGGCTATTCCGAACCCGACGCCGGCAGCGATCTGGCCAACGTCAAGACGCGCGCCGAGCGCGACGGCGACGAGTGGGTCATCACGGGGCAGAAGGTGTGGACGTCGCTGGCCACGTGGGCCGACTGGGTGTTCGTGCTGTGCCGCACCGACGCGTCGGCGCCGAAGCACAAGGGTCTGTCGTACCTGCTCGTACCGATGGATCAACCGGGCATCGAGGTGCGGCCGATCGTGCAGCTCACCGGCACGTCGGAGTTCAACGAGGTCTTCTTCGACGGTGCCCGCACGCCCGCCGGCAACATCGTCGGCGACGTGAACGACGGGTGGCGGGTGGCCATGGGCACGCTGGCCTTCGAGCGCGGCGTTGCCACGCTGGGGCAGCAGGTCGGGTTCGAGCGCGAGCTCACCAACGTCATCGTGAGCGCGCAGAAGAACGGCGCCAACCAGGATCCCGTGATGCGCCAGCGCCTGGCCGAGTCGTGGATCGGTCTGCGCCTGCTCCGCTACAACGCCCTGCGCAGCCTGGCCAGCATCGCCGACGGCACGCCGGGGCCCGAGGCGTCCATCTCCAAGCTGCACTGGGCGAGCTGGCACCGGGCGCTGGGCGAGTTGGCGGTCGACGTGCAAGGAGTGCACGGCCTCCTGGCCGAGGGCGCGCCCTACGACCTCACGGACGAGCAGCGCCTGTTCCTGTTCACGCGCGCCGACACCATCTACGGCGGGTCCAACCAGATCCAGCGCAACATCATCGGGGAGCGGGCGTTGGGCCTGCCGCGCTCATGACGACGGTTCCGGAGTACCCGACGGGCCACCAGCTCCTCGCCGGCAAATCGGTGCTGGTGACGGCGGCTGCGGGTACGGGCATCGGCTTCGCCACCGCCAAACGGTGCGCGGAAGAAGGCGCGACCGTCATCATCAGCGACAAGCACGAGCGGCGGCTCGGGGAGGCAGCCGAGCAGCTGTCGGAGATCGCCAGTGCCAAGCCGGTGGCCATCCCGTGCGACGTCACCGACGAGACGTCGGTGCAGGCGTTGTTCGACGGCGCGGTGCAAGCGACGGGCGGCCTCGATGTGGTCGTCAACAACGCCGGCCTGGGCGGCACCGTCGAGCTGGTGGAGATGACCGACGACCAGTGGCACCTGGTGCTCGACGTCACCCTCACCGGCACCATGCGCTGCACCCGGGCGGCGATGCGTCACATGCTCCCGCGCAAGGCCGGCGTGATCGTCAACAACGCGTCCATCCTGGGGTGGCGGGCCCAGCACGGCCAAGCCCACTACGCGGCGGCCAAGGCGGGCGTGATGGCGCTCACCCGCTGCGCGGCGATCGAGGCCGCGCCCCACAACGTCCGCGTCAACGCAGTCGCGCCGTCGCTCGCCATCCACCCGTTCCTCAACCGGGCCATCGACGACGAGACGCTCGGGGAGCTCACCAAGCTCGAGGCCTTCGGCCGGTCGGCCGAGCCGTGGGAGGTCGCCAACGTCATCGTCTTCCTCGCCAGCGACTACTCGGGCTACATGACCGGCGAGATCGTCAGCGTCAGCAGCCAGCACCCGTAGACCGGATCGAAAGGCACGAGCACGCGCATGGGCATCACATCGAAGGTCGTCGACGGCATCGCTGAGGTGGTGATGGACAACCCGCCGGTCAACGCTCTCACCGTGGCCGGCTGGTACGAGCTGGCCGACACCATTACCGCCCTCGGGCGCGACCCCAACGTGCGCGTCGTGGTGCTGCGCGCCGAAGGACGCGGCTTCAACGCCGGTGTCGACATCAAGGAGATGCAGGCAACCGAAGGCTTCGACGCCCTGATCGGCGCCAACCGCGGGTGCTACGCCGCCTTCGCCGCCGTGTACGAGTGTGCCGTCCCCGTGATTGCCGCCGTGAACGGCTACTGCCTCGGCGGCGGCATCGGCCTGGTGGGCAACGCCGACATCATCGTCGCCGCCGACGACGCCACGTTCGG
>JAFATL010000246.1 GCA_019243975.1 Actinomycetota bacterium
CCTGGAGACGCCGTCGCCGGCGCGCGGCAACGAGCTGTGGGTGGAGCAGATCCTGACCAACCTGGTGTCGAACGCGCTCAAGTACTCGCCACCGTCGACGCCCATCGAGGTGGCGGTGACGCACCGCTCCACCGGCGTCGAAGTGGCAGTCACCGACTACGGCCAGGGCATCCCCGACTACGAGCTGGAGCGCATCTTCGACCGCTTCCACCGCTTGCAGCAGACGGAGACGCAGACGGGCACCGGCCTGGGCCTCTGGATCGCCCGCCAGCTCGCCGGCGAGATCGGGGGCACCATCACCGTGCAGAGCACCGAGGGCATCGGTTCGCGCTTCGCGTTGAAGCTGCGCGGCCAGTCACACCTCGCCGCCGTCAGCTGACGGCAGCCGCTTCCGAGCGGGCCAGCGCGAGGTGGCGGGCCCGGTTGACGAGGCGGGCGTCGAGGTCGGCGCGCGCCAGGTCCTGCACCTGGCGGATGAGGTCGTCGATGCTGAACGGCTTGCCGAGGAACGCGTCGCAACCCAGCTCCCACGCCCGCAGCTGGTCGGCGGGGTGTGAGCGGACCGTGCACAACACCACGGGCACGCCGGCGGTGCGGGGGTCGGCGCGCAGCGCCTCCAACGTGGCCCACCCGTCGACGCCGGGCATCTGCACGTCGAGGACGATCACGGTCGGCAGCGGGCCGGTGGCGAGGCGTTCGAGGGCCTGGCCGCCGTCCTCCGCCTCAGTCACCGCGAAGCCTGAGTGGCGCAGCACTTCGCGAATGAGCAGCCGAATGTCCGGCGCGTCGTCGACGACGAGCACCGTCGGCTCGGCGTTGGCGTCGTCGGTGCGATCCATCGTCTCAAGCCACCAGCGCCGGGGCGGCTGACACGTCGGTGGTGGCGCCGGTGGTCGCCTGGTTCCAGTCGTCGACGGTGCCGTGGTACAGCGACCGCACGACCCACACGAAGTAGATGGCGGCCGGTACCGCGAGCCAGTCGATGACGAGCCCGAGCGTCCCGACGTCGTAGCGGCCGCTGGCGGCGAACACGACGAACACCGCGTGCATCACGCCGCAGGTGGGGAACACGATCGTGAGCGCCAGTCCCGACACCGACCAGCCGCCCATGGGCTCGCGGTTGGCCAGCTGCGTGCGCAGCAGGTAGTAGCCGATGAGGCAGTAGACGACGAGCAGCAGGATGTTCGGCGTGTAACGAGGCCCGAAGGCGGCGCCCGAGCGGACGAGGATGCCGATGGCGGCGATGGTCGCGGCCACCAGGTACACCGCGCTGAGGACGGGCAGGGCCGCCACCCACTTGGGTGTGCCCGACACGAACCGGTCGCCCCGGCCACCCCGCAGCGCCTCGACCCGCAGCAGGAACCAGATCACGCCGGCCGGGAAGCCCACCAACACGACGGCCAGGTCCAAAGGCCCGCCGCTGCCCGGCCCGTTCCCCCGCCCGAACGTCAGCGCGAAGTGGGCGGGCGACACGGCACTGATCGGGCGGCACACCATGCCGATGGTGGACACCACATGGAACAGGCCGCCCCGGCTGGCCGACGCCAGGTGAAACGCGTGCTCGAGGTGGTGGGGGCCGCACGTGAACGCCATGGCGATCCACGCCATGCCGAAGTGGGAGAAGCCGAAGTGCTTCCACCCCCGCTTGAGGTCGAAGATCGTCATGATCCCGTAGCTCGTGTAGACGGCGCCGAGGATCAGGTTGGTGAGGACGACGGCGGTGGTCACGCTTCCTTCCTCGCTGCGGGCACGCCGATCTGGCGCATGAACTCGCGGATCGACGTGGGCTCGCCGGCGCCGGCCACCGACGCGGCGGCGTCGTCGACCTCGGCGTTGTCGCCGTCGGTCAGCTCGACGACACGGGGGAGGCTGATCACGAACGTCGTGCCCACGGCCGGTTTGCTGAGCACGTCGATGCGCGCCCCCATCGCCTCGACCAGCGAGTGCACGATGTACAGCCCGATGCCCGTGCCGCCGAAACGGCGCACGTCGGTGGACTCGGCCTGCCAGAACTTGTCGAAGCAGTGCGCCACCTGCTCGGGGTCCATGCCGATGCCCTGGTCGCTCACGCGCAGCTGCACGACGTCGTCGGTCATGTCGGCGTCCACGGCGACGGCGCCACCTTCGGGCGAGTACTTGACCGCGTTGTCGAGCAGGTGGTCGATCACCGTGACCATCGCATCGCGGTCGCCGATGACGTCGAGGGCAGTGACGTCGGAGCGGAAGAGGACCTCGCGACCCGTGGCCTTGGCCAGCGTGTGCACACGCTCCTCCAGCACGGGCAGCAGGTCGATGCGGTCGAGGCGCACCGACACGCGGCCCGCTTCGATCCGGCTCGACAGCAGCAGGCGGTCGACGATCTTGGTGAGCTCGAGCGAGCGGCTCCCGATGGCCTCCAACGCCCGCTGCTGGGTGGCGTCGTCGAGGTCGGGATAGTGGAGCAGCGTGTGGGCGAACCCGTTGATGACGGTGAGCGGCGTCTTGAGCTCGTGCGAGGCGGTGGCGAGGAACAGCGTCTTCGCCTCCTCGGCCTGCTTGAGCGACGTGATGTCGCGGATCGAGTGCACGATCTCCACGACGTTGCCGTCGGGGTCGAGCACGCTGGAGGCGTTGGCCAGCAGCGGCTGGCGGCGACCGTCGGCCGCCATGCGCCACACCTCGACGCCGGGGGTGCCCTGGATGTCGAGGGGTGAACCGCCCGCCACCTCCGGCAGCGCCGCGTCCTGCAGCAGCGGGCAGCCCTTCGAGCAGTCGAGGGCGCGCTCGCCCTTGCGCAGCCCGAGCACGTCGACGCAGGCATGCCCGACGATCTCGGCGTTGGGCCGGCCCACGATGCGCTCCCCCGCCGGGTTGCACTGCATCACGTGGCTGGCCGGGTCGGTGACGATCACGGCGTCGGCCACCCGGGCGAGGATCGCTTCCGACTTTCCCTCCAGGCGCTGCGACTTGGCGGTGGCGCGCGCCTCTTGGCGCACGAGCCGCTCCTGCAGCAGCACGAGAGCGAGCAGGGCGGCGGTGAACGGCACGATGGCGGTGACGCCGAGCCGGTCGGGGGCGTCGACGATCGTGTTACTCGCGACCGTCAGCGCCATGACGGCGACGGCGAGCAGGGTGGCTGCGCTGCGGCCCGCCGTGTAGGCGGCGAACAACACGAGCACGAGGTAGCCGAGCAGCACGGCCTCGCGGGAGTCGGGCAGCAACACCTGCACCGCGAACAGCACGGCCAGGTCGATGACCGGCCCGCCGTAAAGAGCGAACCGGCTCCCGGGCCGGTCGGCCGCGAACAGGACCGTGCTCGCCAACGGCACCCACACCAGGCTCAAGACGATGAACAGTGCAGCCTGCCGTCCGTGCACGTCGGGCAGGAACGACCCGGTGGCGGCCACCAGCACGGCCGCGGCGGCGCGCACTCTCGCCGCCACGCGCACTGCAGTGGCGTCCGACGCCTGCCTCGGCATGGCGCGCGAAGCGACACCCATCGCAGGTAACGATCGGCCGATCCGGCCAAACCGCCATAGCTCCGATGAGCTATTTACGGGTTGACAGTCAGGGCTAGTCGGCGGGCCCTAGTAGCCGAGGTCAGGGTCGACGGGACCGATCAGCGGCTCGCCCGCGCCGAAGCGGCGGACGTTCTCGGTGATGCGGGCCGTCAGCACGGGCCGCGCCATCTCGGCCGTGTTGGCCGTGTGGGGCGTGATGATGCAGTTGGGCAGGTCCCACAGGGGGTGGCCATCGGGCAGGGGCTCGGGGTCGGTCACGTCGAGACCGGCACCGCCGATGGTGCGGCGCCGCAACGCGTCGACGAGGTCGTCGGTGACCACGTGCTGGCCGCGCGCCACGTTGATCAGCCACGCGTGCGACTCCATGGCATCGAGGGCGGCGGCGTCGATGATGCCCGTGGTCTCCGGCGTGAGCGCCAATGCGAGGAACACCACGTCGGCGCCCACCAGCGTCTGGTGCACGCGCTCCCGCGGGCTCTCGCCGTCGTCGTCGAACACGCACACGGTGCGGGTGGCACCGGGCATGGGTTGCGGGGAGCGGCGCACCACCGTGACGTCGACGCGCATGGGCGCCAGCAGCGGCAGCAGCGCCTCGGTGATGCCGCCCCCGCCCAGGATGGTGACGCGCCCGTCGTAGAGGGAGATGCCCGACTGCTTGGCCCAGCTGGTGGCCCGGATGCGGTCGGGCAGGTCGCGCAGGCCGGCCAGGGCCAGCGCCAGCGCGTGCTCGGCCACCTCCTCGGCGTAGACGCCCTTGCCACACGTCCACACGTGGTCGTGGTCGAACACGCCCGCGGCCACGTAGAACTCCACGCCCGCCCACGGCAGCTGCACCCAGCGGGCGTCCTTGGCCGCCCTGACCAGGGATTTCAGCCCGTCGACGTCGTTGGGCGGCCCGCCCCACACGACCGCCTCCGCCTCCGCCGGCTCGACGATGACGCCGCCGCCGGCCTCCACCGCGGCCCGCACCCAGTCAGGGCCGGGCACGGGGCCGACCACGACTCGGGGCTGACCCTCGATTCGGGCTGAGACAGTCACGGCTGCTACCCTCGTTCCCCGGCCATGGCGAACATCAAGTCCCAGATCAAGCGCAACCGTCAGAACGAGGCTCGCCGCCTGCGCAACAAGGCGGCGAAGTCCGAGATCAAGACCCGTGTGAAGTCAGCCGTCCGCGCCGCCGAGGCGGGGGCGGAGGAGAGCGCCGACGCGCTCAAGACGGCGGTGAAGCGCCTCGACAAGGCCGCAGCCAAGGGCATCATCCACAAGAACCAGGCTGCGAACCGCAAGTCGAAGCTCATGAAGCGCCTGGCCAAGCTGTCACCCGGCGCCTGAGCCAAGCGCCCACCGCCGCCACCGCGGCTCCCGACAGTCCCAGCTCGAGCCCGAGCGGCGACGCGCCCGTCGGCGGCAGACCCGACACCCGTCGCGGTGCCGGCTTGGGCGCCGGTGCGCCGTTCGTGGCCTGCGCCGCCTTCACGCACGTCTGCCCGATGGTGAAGTCGTACTGAGGCCCGCCGGTGTCGACGGTCGGCAGCGAGCCACCGACCGCCGGCGCGCCCACCAGGGCGGCCGTCAGCCCGGCGGGGCTGGTGAGGACGGCGCCGACGCCGGGGTTGCCCACGTCGGCCGTCGGCACGTCGATCTCGACCACGCCGCGCCGGCCCGAACCGATGGTGCCCGTGACCGTGTGCGCGTTGTTGTAGGTCGAGCTCGGTCCCGTCATGTCGACGGTGCCGTCGTTGAACGTGGCCGCGCCGGTGATGTCGACTTCGGCGTTGGCGAAGTACGTGACCTTGTTGTAGCTCCACGACAGGTAGTACTCGTTGGCCGTGCTGCCCGGCGCGGTCGACGTCGACAGGTTGTTGATCGTGAGCCGGGCCTTGAGCGTCTTGCCATCGGCGCTCGGGACGAGGTCGCCCTGCAACAGGTCGAGCTGCGGGTTGTTGCCGGCGCCCCGCACGTCGAATGCGAAGTTGTCGTCACCGGCGGGGTCGACCCACAACGGGAAGCACGCCGGGTTGACCGGCGCGATGTTCTCGGCCGGCAACGGCGGCAGCACGTTGTGCACGGGGGCGGTGCGCCCGTCGACGGAGGTCATCAGATTGGTGAGTCGCGGTACGCCCCAGCCGGTGACGTAGTCCCACCCCGGCAACGCGGCGTAGAGGCCGTTGAGGCCCACGGTGATGTCGAAGAAGTCGTTGGCGTACGACGTGGCGTCCTTGCCGATGGCGTAGAACGCGGGGTTGGCGAAGCCGGCGCCGGCCGGGTTGGGTGACGCGGCCTGCACGCGCGTCCACATGCCGGCCCACAGCGGTGACGACAGGCTGGTGCCTGCACCTTGGAAGTCGGACTGGCCGTTGGCGACGATGGCGTAACCGGTGAGGGCGTCGCCGGAGATGGCCGACACGTCGGGGATGCCGCGACACAAGTCGCCCGTGTTGCTCGGCGTGCCGTCGAACGTGGTGACGCACCGCCCGACGATGTTGGGGACGCCCTGCTGGTAGTCGGGGGCGTCGATGAAGATGCTCGTGCCGCCGCCGCCGAACTCCCACGCCCGCTCGAGCACCCGGCTCTGGGGCGTGTTGCCGTCGGTGAACAGCACGGTGCCGCCCACGCCGACGACGTACGGGCTGGCAGCCGGGTAACCGAGGAGGGGCACGGCCTGGTTGAGGATGCCGTTGCCGGCGCCGATGACGGGCAGGATCACGGCCGGGCACGACGAGCCGGTGTCGCCCGTCGACGCGAACAACGTGCGGCCCATCATCACGGCTTGGCGCAGGATGGGCTCGGCCACCGGCTCGAGGTTGTTGCCGAGCTCCTGGGTGGGCGGGTTCTCGGGCTGGACGGCCGGGTTGCCGAGAACAGGATTGAGCGGATCCGTTTCGCACTCGCCGAAGCTGGCGTTCATCGTGCGGGGCCCGTTGGCGTCGCTGACCCACTGCGAGAACTCCGACATCACGTCGGCGTCGGACAGCGAGTGCACGAAGTAGAGCTGCAGCTCGAGGGCGTTGGGCGCCATGCCGGTCGACGCCTGCGTGTCGATGTCCCACTCGACCGACCCACTGGTGTCGTCGAACGGACCCTTGCCCACGTGCTTGACGGTGACGGGCATCTGGCGCAGCCCGTTCTCCTTCTCGAACTGGCGCAGGTCCTTGATCACGCTGTCGGTGGCGCCCTCGCCGAACACGCCCAGCGTCATGCCCTCGCCCTTGTTGTTGGCGGGCTGCTCGTAGATGTTCCAGAGGTCCGCCGGCTTCACCAAGCCGATCTCGACCGGGCCCTGGGCCGGGCGGGGGGCGGCGGTCTTCGGACGCGCCGGGGTGGAGAACTTCTGCAGGTCGTTGAGCCCGACCACCGTCGAGACCGGGATGTCGGCCGGCACCTTGGGCGCCACCGTGTTGGCGACGAAGTTGACCCCCTTCACTGCGAACGTGCGCAGGGTGGTGTGGAAGAGGCGCTCGACATCGCTCACGCTGCCGGCCGCTTGTACGTAGTCGCGACTGCTGCCGGCCTGGGTGATCTCGAGGCCACCGGCGCGCAACCACGAGACGAGCCGGTCGTGCGCGCCCTTATCGACGCCGAAGCGGTCGGCGAACTCCGACGGCGTCAGGTAGTGGTGATAGGCCGGGCTCTTCGGGTCGTACATGGCACGCAGGGCCGCCATCTCCCCCGCCGTGTCGGGACGTTGCAGGCCCACCCCCACGACGACCTGCCGGTGGGGGTCGGGCGCGCCGCTGGGCACGAGCTTGTCGAGACCGGGCAGCACGTTGGCGGCGAGGGTGACGAGGCCGGGACGGGTGGCCGCCGTGGTGGTGAACGGCGAGAACAGCGCCAAGCCGATGGCCAGCGCGACCGCGGCGGCGAGGGTGGTGCGCTTCACAGCCGGGTCTGGTCGAGCTCGTCGAGCGCGTGCACGGCGGCCTGGATGATGTGGGCGTCGCCGACGAGGACCGTCACCAGCTTGTCGACGGCGAGGAACTCCTCGGCCGCTGCCTGCACCTGCTCGGCGGTGACCTGCTCGATGCGCTTGGGGTGGTCGCGCAGGTACTCGACGCCGAGGCCGTGGGCCGCCAGCGACGCGAGGGTCGACGCCAGGCCCGCCTGGGTCTGGATCGAGAGCGCAATGGTGCCGACGAGGTAGCGCTTGGCCGCTTCGAGCTCGCGCTCGGGTACCTGCTTGGCCGTCATGGCGGTGAGCTCGTGGCGCACCTCTGCCAGCGCGGGCACGGTCACGTTGGTCGCC
>JAFATL010000254.1 GCA_019243975.1 Actinomycetota bacterium
GCCCTGGATCTCTTCCTGGGCGACGGCGTACTCGGGGTCCTCGCTGCCGATCATGCGGTTGGACCACTCGAAGATCTTGTGGCGCTCCTCGTGGGGCACGCCGATGAGCTCGGCGATGGCCTGCAGCGGCAGCTCGGCGGCGATGTCAACGACGAAGTCGCACTGCCCCTTCTTGATCGCCGTCTCGAGGATCTCGACGGTGAGGTCGCGCAGGTGGGGCTCCAACGCGTTGACCATGCGGGGCGTGAAGCCCTTGTTGACGAGCTTGCGGTAGCGAGTGTGCTCGGGCGGGTCGGTGGTGAGCATGAGGCGGCCGCCCTCGTTGAAGTTCTCCATGCCCGGCATGTCCTCGAGCCCGACCACACCGCCGCGCGCCTGGTCCGACGAGTAGGTGTGCGCGTCGCGCCCCACCGTGTACACATCGGCGTGCTTGGTGATGACCCAGAACCCCTTGCCGGGCGGCGGCTCGGGGTGGAAGTAGACCGGCGCGTTGTTGCGCAGGTACGTGAACCAATCGTGCGGAACCCGGTCGGTGAAGACGTCCCGGTCGAGCAGATTGATGTCGGCGAGATCCATCAGCCTCTCCCGAAATAGAATTGGTTCTAGTTAAGCGCGGATCATCCGGGGATGCGAGCGCCGAAACCGTCGGTGATCGGCGTCCGCTTCTCGTAGAACGGCACCAGCGCGTCGGCCACGTTCTCCGGCGTCCACTTGTCGGCGACGTCGAACCGGCGGTCGGCAGTCGGAGCAGCGAGGGCAGTGATCATGCGCCCATAGACGACGAAGACCTGGCCGCTCACCTGGGCCGCTTGGGGCGACGCCAGGTACGCAACGAGGGGTGACACGTTCTCAGGGGCGAACACCTCGAACCCGTCGTCTTCGGCGTCGAAGCCCTGCAGCTCCTCGGTCATGCGGGTGAGGGCCCGGGGGCAGATGGCGTTGGCGGTCACGCCGTAGCGGCTCAACGCGTTGGCGGTCGACAGGGTGAGCTGGATGATCCCGCCCTTGGCTGCCGCGTAGTTGGGCTGGCCCGCCGACCCGCCGATGCCCGCCTCGGACGACGTGTTGACGACGCGGCCGTAGACCGAACCCTCGGCCTTGCCCCGCTCGCGCCAGTAGCCGGCCGCGTGCCGGGTCATGCAGAAGTGACCCTTGAGGTGCACGCGGATGACGGCGTCGAACTCCTCTTCGCTCATGTTGAAGAGCATCCGGTCGCGCAGGAAGCCGGCGTTGTTCACGAGGATGTCGAGCTGGCCGTACGTGTCGATGGCCTGCTGCACCAGCGCCTGCGCCTCGTTCCAGTCGGCCACGTCGGCGTAGTTGGCCACGGCCTCGCCGCCGGCCGCTTTGATCTCCTCGACGACCTTGTCGGCGTTGTTGCCCTCGGCGTCACCGTGGAGCGTGCGCCCGTAGTCGTTGACGACCACGCGCGCGCCCTGCCCGGCCAGCTCGAGCGCCTCCGCCCGGCCCAGCCCGCGACCGGCCCCGGTCACGATCGCCACCCTGCCGTCCATGCCCTCCAGCGCCATCCCTATCCCTCCTCGAGAAACGAGAACAGGTTATCGATTAGGCGGGAGCCACGTACCAGCGGGCCGGGTTGTCGCCGTCCATCACCACCCGGTCCTGCAACTGCAGGAGCATGAGGTGGGCGAGCGTCTCGCCGTTGGCGGCGCGCCGCATGTAGCCGGGGATCTGGTCCCACGGCCGCGACCACGAGAGGTCGAGGGTGATCTCCCAGGTGTTGCTGCCGGGCTTGGACCGCAGCACGTTCTCGATCTCGTCGAGGCGTTCCTCATGGTGCCCGATCAGTTGATCGACACGCGCCCCCAGGTTGCGGAAGCGGTACTCGTGCGCCGGCAACACCTCGGCCACGTCGAGTGCCTTCACCTTCTGCAACGAGTCGAAGAAGTCGGCCAACGGGTTGTCGCGCTGCTGCGGGTGGGCGGCGATGTTCGGCGTGATGCGGGGCAGCACGTGGTCGCCGCTCAGCAGCAGGCGCTTCTCGGTGTCGTAGAAGCACACGTGGCAGAAAGAGTGGCCGGGCGTCCACACCACCCGCAGGTTCCACCCCGGCAGGTCGAGATCGGTCCCGTCCTCGAGCGAGCGGTCGGGCTTGGCCTGCGCCATGAACTGGCGAATGCCCATCGACGCCTCGCTCAACTCGGGCAGCTCGCCCTCGGGCACGCCCGACGCGGCCATCACGCGCCGCTGCGTCTCGATGAGGTCCTCGACCGAGTCGTAGCGACGCTCGAGCAGGGCGGAGTCGGCCGCGTGCATGCCGACCCACGCGCCCGACGCCTCGCGCACGCGGCC
>JAFATL010000267.1 GCA_019243975.1 Actinomycetota bacterium
CGACTACGGCTACGGCTTCGCTCGCGCCCACAACCGCGCCATCGTCGACTTCTGCTCGATCGACACGCGCCTGCTGCCGGTGGGCTACGTGCCGTTGGCCGACTTCGAGCGCACCGCCGCGTTCACGCGCGAGGCGCTCGAGATGGGTTGCGCGGCGCTGATGATCGCGTCGGCGTGCCCCAAGGGTCACTCGCCCAGCCACATCGGCCTCGACCCGCTGTGGGCGCAGGCCGAGGCGGCGGGCGTGCCGATCGTGTTCCACGTGGGCGGCGGCGGCCAGCTGCTCAACCCCGACTACTTCGTCAACGGTCTGCCGCCGGTGCCCGACTTCCACGGCGGCGACGGCAACTTCCGCTCCGTCGACTACATGGCCATCCCCTACCCGGTCATGCAGACGCTGGCGACGATGATCATCGACGGTGTCCTCGACCGGCACCCGCGCCTGAAGATCGGCGTGATCGAGCAGGGCGCCACGTGGATGCCGGGGTTCATGAAGTCCATCGACTCGGCGGCCGACGCGTTCCGCAAGAACGAGGAGCGGCTGCAGAAGCTCGAGCTCAAGCCCAGCGAATACGTGCAGCGGCAAGTGCGCGTCACGCCGTACCCGCACGAGGACGCGGGCTGGGTCATCCAGCAGACGGGCCCCGACGTGTGCCTGTTCTCGTCCGACTACCCGCACGTCGAAGGCGGCCGCAACCCGCTCAAGCGCTTCACCAACAGCCTCGAAGTCGTGTCCGACGAAGAGCGGCGCCGCTTCTACTGGGACAACTTCGTCGACTTGATGGGGTCGTCACTGCCGGCCTCGCTCGCCGTTCCCACTTCCTGACGCGCCTCCTGCGCCAGCCGGCGGAGCTCGGCGGCGGCGCGCCGCCGGTCGACGGACTTGTCGTACTGCAGGGACACGTAGCCGAGGCCGCCCAGCGGTATCGGCAGCCAGAAGTTGACGAGCCGGTACGAGATCACGCCCAGGATGGCGACACCGCGCGGTGCGCCGAAGCCGACCAGCGACGACGTGAGCACGGCCTCGACCACGCCGAGCCCACCCGGTGTGAGCGGGATGGCAGCGAGAACGTTGGCCAGCCCGAAGGCGACGATGAGCCCGTCGGGGAGGATGCGGTAGCCGAAGGCGGCCACGAAGACCCACAGCGACGCGGCGTCGAGCGCCCAGTTGGCGAGGGCCCACAGCACCGCCCGCCGCAGCAGCCGGCGGTCGGCGGCCAGCTCGTCGAGGCGGGCGGCCAGGCGGCGCAGCACCTGTTCGACCTTGGCTTCGTCGAGCAGCGGGATCTTGCAGGCGATGGCACGCAGGATCGACGCGGCCCGGTCCTCGCCGCGCGTCAGCAAGAAGATCAGGGCGCCGAAGAAGGCGAGCAGCACCGCGCCCACGATGGCGGCGGTGAGGTACACGGGGTTGAAGCCGCGCGTGGGAATCGACACGAGCAACCCGATCCACAGCAGCACGTTGAGCACCACTGCCGAGCCGATGCCCTGCGTGGCCAACGCGAAGCCGGCGTCGGGACCGGGCACGCCGTTCGTCGTGAGCAGCCGGTAGCCGAGCGACGTGCCGGCGGCGGTGCCGCCCGGCACCAGGTGGCTCACGGCCAGCGTCGTCATGTTCATGCGCAGGACGTCGAACAGGTGGGGGCGCGACTCCTTGGGCAGCAGCGACCTCGTGAGCTCGGCGTAGCAGACGATGGCGCCCCCCTCGAGGGCGACGCCGCCCAGCAGGTAGGCCACGTTCACCCTCGCCAGCAGGTGCAGCGACTCGCGGGCACCGGCCAGCTGGGGCAGCACGAGGTACTCGAGGACGAGCAACCCCACGACGCCGAACCCCACACCCCGTGCCGAGCGACCGAGCCGGCGACGCCACGTCGGCATCAGTTGTCGGCGATGTCCGGGGGATAGGTCGCGAACAGCGCCAGCCGCCCGCCCTGCCGGCGCAGGATGCCGGCCCACAGCTCGTCGGGCTCGGGCGTCAGGACGTCGTCGACCTGCGCGTCGACGACGAACCACGCGCCCACGCCGATCTCGGCCTCGAGCTGGCCGGGCGCCCACCCCGCGCAGCCCGCAAAGGCGCGCGCCTCCTCGACCATGGCGCCCAGTTCCGACGGCGACTGATTCAGGTCGACCAGCGCGAGGTGGTCGAGCAGCGGGGTGACACCCTCGCCGTCGGCCTCGGGCCACACGCGTGCGAGCCCGATGACGTTGCTGGGCGTGACCGGCCCGCCGAGGAAGAACACGTCGGGGAATGCTGCCACCGGCTCCCATTCCGGGAGCGGACCCGACAAGTCGGTCTGGCTGGGCCGGTTGATGACCACGCCGAGGGCGCCCTGCTCGTCGTCGTGTTCGATCATGAGGACGACGGTGCGGTGGAAGTTGGGGTCGGTGAGCGACGGCGCCGCCACCAACAGCCGTCCCTTCGTCGACGCCACCCCTCCATGATCCCCCCAATCAGGAGGAAGAAAGCTCGCTCATCTTGAAGAGGGCCCGCAGCTCGGGCCCGGCCGCGGCGATGGCCTCGGGGCCGCCGGCCTCGCGGTCGATCACGCACAGCACGACGTCGACCTTGGCTCCCCGCTCGGCCAGGTCGCGGCACGACATCACCACCTGGCCGCCCGACGTCACCACGTCCTCCACGACGGTCACCCGCTTGCCGTTGACGTCGGCGCCCTCGGCCAGCTGGGCCGTGCCGTAGGCCTTGGCCTCCTTACGCACGAAGGCGGTCGGAATGCCGGTCGCCCTCGACAGGGCGACAGCCAGCGGCACGCCACCCAACTCGAGGCCGGCCAGCACCTGGGTGTCGTCGGGTACCAGCGGCGCCATCGACTCCGCGATCGCCTCCAACAGCAACGGGTCGGACTCGAAGCGGTACTTGTCGAAGTACTCGGTACTGGTCGCGCCCGAGCGCAACGTGAACTCACCGGTGAGATGGGCCACCGCGAAGATGCGGTTGGCGAGCGTTTCGCGATCCATGCTCGGCGTCCTCACCCGGCCGCCGACGGCGAGAGATCGCGGATGACCTGGCGCAGGTCGACGCCCGGCATGATCACCGCGGGCGCCGGCGTGGTGACGCCGTTCTCGACGTAGCGGGCGATGTGCTCCCGGCACTGCGCGGGCGACCCGTGCACGATCAGCTCGTCGATCA
>JAFATL010000281.1 GCA_019243975.1 Actinomycetota bacterium
ACGTAGTCGTCGTGCACGAACACGTCGTCGAAGAACACGTCGTTGGTGCGCTCGTCGCCCATCGTCCAGATGCCGTTGATGGTGATGCCGGGGTGGTCGAGGGGGACGAGGAAGAGCGTGATGCCCTGGTGTTTCGACTCGGGATCGGTGCGGGCCCCGACCCAGTACCACTCGGCGAAGTGCGCCGACGTGGTCCACGTCTTCTGCCCGTTGAGGCGCCAGCCGTCGCCGTCGCGCGTCGCCTTGAGCTTCATCGACGCCGCGTCGGACCCGGCGTCGGGTTCGCTGTAGCCCACCGCGAACTCGACCTCGTTGCGCAGGATCTTGGGCAGGAACTCCTTCTTCAGCTTCTCGCTGCCGTGGGCCAGGATCGTCTTGCCGATGATGCCGACGCCCTTGCCGATCTGGGGGCCGCCCCGGCCGGCCAGCTCTTCGTTGAGCAGGTACTCGTAGACGCCCTCGCCGTCCTGGCCGCCCCACTCCTTGGGCCAGGTGATGCCGAGCCAGCCCTTCTCGCCGAGCTTGGCCATGAACTCACGCCGCTTCGGGGTGTCGACGATCTGCGCCATGTTCTCGCGGGTGAGGTCGAACACCTCGGGGTCGTTGTTGGCGTCGAGGAACTGCTCGACCTCCTCGACGAATGCCAACTGCTCAGGCGAGAACGTGAAGTTCACCGGCGCTCCCTGGTGGACGCGAAATCTGACGGGTCGTCAGTTTACAGCGCCAAGGTCTCCGGCGCGGCTACGCCACGACGATGCCGTCCGCGACGAGGCGCTGGATCTCGGCGTCGTCGAGGCCGAGCTCGTCGCGCAGCACGTCGGCAGAGTGCTCCCCCAACCAGGGCGGCCGGACCGGCTCGTCCTCGGGTACGCCCGACAGCTTCACCGGGTTGCCGGGCAGCAGCACGGGCTGTTCGACGCCGTCGGTCCGCTCGAGGGCCACCAGCATGTTGCGCGCCTCGAGATGCGGCTCGTGCATGACGTCGCCCGACTCGAGACAGGGGCCCACCGCGAGGCCGGCAGCGGCCAGCTGCTCGGTCGCTTCCCGCTTGGTGTACTGCGCGGCCCAACCCTCGATGCCGGGGCGCAAGACGTCCTCGAGGTGCTGGCCCCAGCCGGCGCGGGTGGCCAGGCGGGGGTCGTCGACCCACTCCTTGTGGCCAACCACCGTCGCCAGCCGCTCGAACTGGTGCTCTCGCACGAGCTGCATGACGAACCAGCCGTCCTTGGCCTTGAACGTGTCGAGGATCATCGGCGACGGGTAGCTGAGGCGCTCGACACCCATCGACCCGAGGCCGGTGACGATGTCGGTCATCGCCACCGTGGCGTCGTACATGGCGATGTCGACGTGCTGCCCCTCGCCGGTGCGGTCACGCTGGCGCAGGGCGGTGAGGATGCCGATGACGGCGTAGAGCCCGGAGCTGATGTCGCCCAGGGCGCCGACGGGATTGGCGCGGGGCGTGGTGCCGGGCCGGCGGGTGAACTCGTAGATGCCCGACATGGCCTCGACGATGGCGGAGTACGCCGGCCAGTCGCGGTAGGGCGAGTCGCCCCGGTTCCCGAAGCCCGACACCGAGACGTAGATGATCGACGGGTGCACCTTGGCCACGTCGTCGTAGCCGAGGCCGAGGCGGTCCATGGCGCCGGCCTTGAAGTTCTCCGCCACCACGTCGAACTTGGGCACCAGTTGGAGGAAGAGCTCGCGGCCCTTCTCGCTGCGCAGGTCGAGGGCGAGGCTGCGCTTGTCGAGGTTGTTGCGCAGGAACGTGGCGCCGACCGACCGCCCTTCCGGGTCGACCATGCTCGGCTGCGAACCGCGGCCCGACTCGCCCGCGATGGGTTCGACCTTGACGACGTCGGCCCCCATGCGGGCCAGCAGCTGGGTGGCGTAGGGCAGCGCCTGCATCTGTTCGGCGGCCAGGATGCGCACGCCCTCCAGCGGCTGCGTCACTTGTTCCTCACGTGCCGACGATAGAGACGAAGCTCACCATCTCGCCGGGATAGCCGCCGAGGTTGTGGGTGAGGGCGAGGGTACGGCCGTGGGTGTCGACCTTGCGCTCGTCAGGCGCTTCGCCCCGCAGCTGTAGCCAGCACTCGAACAGCATGCGCAGGCCGGTGGCGCCGACCGGGTGGCCGAAGCTCTTGAGCCCGCCGTCGGGATTGATCGGAAGGTCGCCGGCCAGGTCGAAGCTTCCCGCCATGACCTCCTTCCACGCCGTCCCCCGCTCCGCGAACCCGAGGTCCTCCATCAAGACCAGCTCGGTGGGGGTGAAGCAGTCGTGCACCTCGGCCATCGCCAGCTCATGGCGGGGATCGGTCACGCCCGCCTGCGCGTAGGCGTCGTCGGCGGTGGCGACGACTTCCGGGAACGTCGTGTAGTCGTAGGCCGGGTTGGTCAGCCCCGCGCCGGTGCCGGCGACGAACGACAGCGCCTTGATGAACAGGGGCTTGCCCGTGTACTTGTGCGCGTCCTCGGCCCGCACCACGATCGCCGCCGCGCTGCCGTCGGCCACGCCTGCGCAGTCGTACACGCCCAGGCCGCCGGCGACCGGTGGCGACGCGCAGACCGTCTCCGGACTCACCTCGCGGCGGAACTGCGCACGCGGGTTGCGGGCGCCGTTGAAGTGGTTCTTGCTGGCGATGTGGGCCAGGGCCTGGCGCATCTCGTCGTCGCCCACGCCGAACTTCTTGGCGTACGCCGGCGCGACCATGCTGAACATGGCCGCCGCCGTCAGCGTG
>JAFATL010000292.1 GCA_019243975.1 Actinomycetota bacterium
ACGATCCACTGCACGGCGCCCGGGTAGCGCGACAGCGGGAAGAACGTCGCCGAGAACAGGAACAGCGGGGTGAGCGCCAGCACCACGTAGTCGAAGTGCACGAACGACCGCATCCACGTCGTCGCGGCCATGCCCGCACCGGCGAAGCCGAACCCGATCAGCATCGCCACCGGCACGGCCAGCACGGCCCACCACGAGTGCACGAGCCCGAAGGCGGCCATGGTGGCGAGGAAGACGGCGGAGTAGATCGTGCCCCGTGACAACGCCCATCCCAGCTCACCGCGCGCCACGTCGTCGGTGCCGAGTGGCGTAGCCAGCATGGCGGTGAAGCTCTTCGAGTACTTGTACTTGAAGAAGAAGTTGAACGTGGCATCGAACACGCAGCCGTTCATGGCCGCCGCCGCCAGCAACCCGGGCGCCACGAACGCCTGGTACGACACGGCGTGGCCGTGCGGGCCGGGGAGCGTGCCGACGAGGTGGCCGACCCCCACACCGATCGAGCCAAGATAGAGAAGCGGCTCGGCGAAACCGGACAGGAAGATCAGCCACATGCGCCGGTACGCGAGGAGGTCGCGCTCGATCACGCGCAGCCACAGCCAGGCCGTCACTGCGCCAGCTTCCTGGTGAACGTCCGCCGCCCCCACAACCATCCGATCGTCACCAGGGTGCCGAGGAACAACACGTGCACCACGTCGGGGCCGAGCCGGAAGCGTCCGGTGGTGGCTGCCCGAGCGAGCTCGACCCCGTGCCACAACGGCGACACCGCGGCGAGAGGCCGCAACCAGTGGGGCAGTTGGCTGACGGGGAAGAACGTCCCGGAGAACAGGAAGAGCGGCATCACGCCCACCCGCATGATCAGGGGAAACTTGAGGTCCGTTTCCTGGGTGGCGGTGAACGCCGTGACCAAGGACGCGAACGCTGCTCCGCACAAGGCAGCGGCGGGAATGGCCAACACGGCCCATGGTGAGGGGATCGCTCCCAGCAACGCGGCGACGGCGATGAACGCGGATGCGCCGATGGCCACACGCGCCGTCGCCCACGACACCACGCCCAGGTACACGTCCGCGGGACGCAGCGGCGTCGCCACCATGGCGTGGAAGTTGCGCACCCACTTCTGGCCCGCCATCACCGGCCACAACGACTCGCCCACCGCGCCCTGCATGGCCGCTCCCACCATGAGCCCCGGGGCGACGAAGTCGAGATAGCCGACGCCACCCACTGGCCCGGTGCGCTTGTCGATGATCCCGCCCAGACCTTCGCCGATGGCGAGGAGGAACAGCAGCGGCGACAGGATGTACGCCACGACCATGCTTCGCCAGAACTTGGCGAAGACGTTCACCTGGTGCTCGACGACCCGCAGCGCCATCGGCCGATTCACGGCGTCACTCCTCGTCGAGCGAGCGCCCGGTCAACGTGAGGAACACGTCCTCCAGCGAGCTGCGCCTGATGAGGACGGTCGCGGCGTCGACGCCCATGGACGACAGGCGTTCGACGTCGGCCTCCCCGGTGTCGGTGTAGACGAGCACGCGGTCGGCCAGCTGCTCTCGCTTGGTGCCGATCTTCTCCACCGTCTCCGCCGCGGCGCGGCGCAGGTCGTCGTCGGCGAACCGCAGCTCGATGACCTCGCGCGTGCTGTAGCGGGTGATGAGCTCACGGGGTGAGCCCTCGGCCACGATGTGCCCGCCGTCCATGATCACCAGGCGGTCGCACAGCTGCTCGGCCTCGTCCATGTAGTGGGTGGTCAGCACCAGCGTCACCCCCCGGCGCTTGAGCTGGTACAGCCGCTCCCACACCAGGTGGCGGGCTTGGGGGTCGAGGCCGGTCGTGGGCTCGTCGAGCAGCATCAGTTCGGGGTCGCTGATCAGGGCGCGGGCGATGGTGAGGCGTCGCTTCATCCCACCGGAAAGGTCGTCGACGCGGTCGTTGCGCTTGTCGGTGAGCTGCACGAACGCCAGCAGCTCGTCGGCCCGCTTCTTGATGACCGAGCGGGGCAGGTCGAAGTACCGCCCGTAGATGGCGACGTTGTCGCGCACCGTCAGCTCGAGGTCGAGGCTGTCCTCCTGGGGGACGACGCCCAGCCGGGCGCGGATCTCGGGCCCGTGGGTGGTCGGGTCCATGCCGAGCACGCGGAGCTCGCCGTCGGTCACGGGCGACACGCAGCCGATCATGCGCATGGTCGA
>JAFATL010000376.1 GCA_019243975.1 Actinomycetota bacterium
AAGCCGGCGGTGGCCTTGGCCGCCTTGAGCGCCTTGGCCAGGTCGGCGGGGATGTCGACGGTGCGCTCGGCCGTGTCGAGCTCGAGGGTGACCTCGAGCTTGTCGCCGGCCGACACGCCTGCCTTCTCGCGGTGCTCGGCAGCCACACCGAGCATGTAGCGGCCGCCCATCACGGCGATGGTGTTGCGGTAGGTGTAGCCGTTGATCGTCACCTTCACGGGCGGACGCTTCCCGGCACCGAGCTTGTCGACGATGTCGTCGGGCACGGTCATGCCGGTGGCCGTCTTCCCGGCCAGCTCGAGGACAGCGGAGAACGTCACGGATGCAGGCTTCTTGGCCGCCATCCCCGCATCGTCGCGCACCCGCCCCAGCCGAGTTGTCACACCCGTCTGCGATACTGACGAACTCGGAGCCGGCCGCACGGCTCCTCGGTGATCTGACGACCGAGGAGGACTGCGATGGCATTAGCCGTCGGCCCCAACCAACGACTCGAAGACCCGCACGACTTCGGGTGCCTCGAGCCCATCAAGCTGTGGGCGGCTCACGCGCAGCCCGAGCGCCCGCTCGAACCAGGCGCATGGCTGTGCCGCTGCGACACATGCTTCGCCGCGCTGCAGGCGACCGTCAGCCGTGACCCGCGGTGCGCGCTGCTCGTGCGCACCAGCTTCGACCGCATCGTGGTCACGGCCGAGTGTCTGGCCGAGATCTGGACCCGCGATTCGTGGCTCGACCCCGTCCTGTTTCATGCCGGCGACTTCATCCGCGACATCGGCGTCGCCACCGGCAAGCTCCCGGCGCCCGCCCGATGGTGGTCGCGCTGTCTCGCTGAGCAAGTGGGTGCTCGAGACGCCCTTCGAGAAGTCGTGCCACTCGCTTCTGAGCGGGCGGATTTTCCCGTAGATGGCTTCCGCGTTCCCGGGCAGGATGTCGGCGTGCTCGGCGCGCCCGGGCGGTGGCACCTGTTGCTTCATCAGCAGACACCCGACCCGTCCTGACTGGCGCACTGGCGCAGACTGGTGGGGTGAAGCAGTTCCAGGTCGTCGCCGCGGTGGTGCTATGCGTCGCGGGGCTGGCCGGGTGCGGGAACTCGTCGGTAAAGCATGTGGCCGTTGGCTCGAGCGAGGCGGCGACCACGACGACCGACGCGCTGGCGGACACGTCGAGCACGATCACCGCCTCGGTGTCGGGCGGGACCTCCGGCACGGCCTCGGTCTCACCCGGCAGCTCTCACACGACGAAGACGACGACGGCCCGCCCGGGACCGACGCCTCCGACAACGGCGCCCCGCACCACCTCCACGACGCGCGCCGTCGCGAGTGGAACCACCGGTGTGCACGGCGCGGTGCTCGCAGGGCCGACGTGCCCGGTTCAGCGTCAGGGTGACCCGTCCTGCGCCGACAAGCCGGTGCCCGCGCACCTGGTCCTGCAAAGGGGCGACGGCTCGACCGCCGCAACCGGTGACGCCGGCAATGACGGGCAGTTCTTCATCGCTGTCTCCGGCGGGACCTACGCGCTCACCGCGACGTCACCGCAGGCGATGCGCTGCGCAACCCAGTCAGTGACCGTGAGCGACGGCCACGTCACCGACGTCAACGTCAGCTGCGACACCGGCATCCGCTGACCGTCCGCCGGCGGATCGAATAACTGTCGCAGGCCCCTGCGATACTGCGGGGGCTGCAGGGCTCGGAGTCGGCCGACGGCTCCTCGGAACGCTCGACGACCGAGGAGTCATCCAATGGCCACATCCGCCCGCCGGCGGGAACGGCGCCAGCGCCCGCAGCGCGCCGCCTATCCCCCCATCCGTCATTTCGCCGACGCCGTGTGCACGGCCTTCGCCATCCACACCCAGTTCGACCGGGCCCGGGTCTGCTTCGTCATCGGGGTCAACGGCCGGGTCGAGCAGGGGTGGGCGCTCACCGGTCCTGAACACAGCGAAGGTGACGTCCTCAACTTGGCGCTGCTCGTGCCTGAGCGCGAGGTCGTGGGGCGAAGCGTTCTGTTGATCACGGCTCGCGGCGCCGACGACGTCACCGAGCTGGCGGAGGCCGACGTCACCACCTGGCGGCGCCTGCAGGCCGACGTCCAGTCGCGCGGCGCCCAGCTCGTCGACTGGATCCTCGTCGGGGGCGAGGTGGGCGCGCCCGACGAGTCGGTCCGATCGATGCGCTTCGCCACCGACCCGTCCGCCGTCGACACGTGGGAGGTGTGAGGTGCGACGCGCACCAGTCGGACTCACGCCCCTGCGCGACGCCACCGCGGCGGCCCGGTTGCAACACCGTGACCGCATCCTCGCGGTGTGCACGTGGGCGTTGGAACAGGGACGTCCCGTGCTGCCAGCGCACGTGGCGTTGATCGTGGATGCGAAGGCCGAACAAGAAGGATGGAACGGCGAGCCGCTCGATCGCTGGACCCGGGTCGACGTCTACGGCCACCTCTACAGCCGGATGTTCAACTGGTGCACGTTCCACGACACGCGGCTGCCATCGGACATTCCGGAAGCGTTCTGGACGTACCTTCACTTCCTGCACGAGCACCACCTGCTGACGTTCGACAGCGACCCGCTCAAGGCGCTGCTCGATCCCTTGCGGTGCTACGGCGGTCTCGGTCCCGATGGCACGACCGCGACGTGGCGGCGCGTCACGTGCCGCTGCCGGGTCGAGTACCGGGCACCTCGGCAGCCCGTA
>JAFATL010000400.1 GCA_019243975.1 Actinomycetota bacterium
GGAGGACGTCCTCGATCTCGCCGGGGGAGAGGTTCTCGCCGCCTCGCACGATGACGTCGTCGACGCGGCCGTCGACGTAGAGGTAGCCGTCGTCGTCGAACCAGCCGCCGTCCTTGGTGGGGAACCAGCCCTCGTCGTCGGTGACGCTCTTGCCCGCGTACTCACCGGCCACCTGCTCGCCCCGCACCCACAGCTCGCCCGACACTCCCGCCTCAACGGCCTGCCCGTCGGCGTCCCGCACCGAGATCTCGACCGTCGGCAGCGGACGGCCGACCGAGATCAGCCGGTTGCGGACGGCGGGATCGGAGCTGGCGATCGCCTCGCGGTGGTCGTCGGGCGTGAGCACCGACACCGTCGAGCTGGTCTCGGTCAGGCCGTAGGCGTTGACGAAGTCGGTCGACGGCAGCAACGCCATCGCTCGCTCGATGACCGGACGCGGCATGCGGCCACCGCCGTACGCCAGGTGGCGCAGCGCGGGCAGCTCGCCGGGGGACAGCACCTCGGTGATGCGGGCGAGCATCGTCGGCACCAGCAACGCGTGCGTGACCGACTCGTCGCGCGCCAGCTTCACCCACGCGGCGGGCTCGAACGCCGGCAGTTGCACCATGCGCCGGCCCGAGTAGAGCGACGTGAGCACTGAAGCCAAACCGGCGATGTGGTACGGCGGCACGCTGACGAGCGTCGCCTCGTCTTCGCCCGCGCCCATCATCTCGACCGAGCCGATGACGTAGGAAAAGAGGTGCTTGTGGCGCAGCACCGCCAACTTCGGATCACCGCTGGTGCCGCTGGTCGGCAACAGCACGGCGACTTCGTCGGGGTCGACCAGGCAGTCGCCCGCCGGCTTCTCGACGTCGGCCAACGACGCGACCAACCCGGCGGCGTCCCACTGCACGGCACCGTCGACCGCGGTCCGCGAAGCGTGGTCGGCACCGACCACGACCGCAGCGGGGGCGACGCGCGTCAGCAGCGCCGACAGCGCGTCGTCGGCCAGCCGGTAGTTGAGGGGCACGAACGGGCGCCCCGCCCACGCCGCCCCGAACAGCGACACCGGCAGGGCGGCCGAGGTGACGTCGACGAACGCCACCGGCCCGGGAGGCAGCTCATCGAGCCGCGCCGCCAGCCGGCCGGCGGCGTCGAACAACCCCGCAACCGTCAGGCCGCCGTCGAGGGGGCCGACGATCACGCGGTCGCCCATCCCCGACGCCGCCATCTCCAGGAGCATCTGCACGTGCACGGTTACTGCCTCTCCTCTTCCATGGCGTCCTCGACGCTGTCCACCAGCCCCCACTCCAGTGCGGTCCGGGCGTCGATCGCCTCGCCGCTGCGGGCTAGCCATCCTGCCCGCTCCCGCCCGATCCGGCGAGGCAGGCTCACCGTGCCGCCCGCTCCCGGCACCAAACCCATGGCCACCTCCGGCAGCCGGAACGTCGCGTCGGGGCGGGCCACCACCCGGCCCGCGAACGCGGGCAGCTCGGTGCCGGCGCCCACACACGCCCCGTGCACGACGAACGTCACCCGCTCCCGCAGCTCGTGCACGGCCCGTCCCACGCTGCGCGCCACGCGCAACAGGTGAGCGGACGCCGGGTCGGCCAGCGTGCCGAACTCGTCGAGGTCACCACCGCTGCAGAAGTT
Organism: Actinomycetota bacterium; assembly: GCA_019243975.1. Lineage (GTDB taxonomy): Bacteria > Actinomycetota > Acidimicrobiia > Acidimicrobiales > JAFATL01 > JAFATL01. The sequence goes on from JAFATL010000400.1 coordinate 1,633, forward strand.
GGCGCCGGCCCCGTCGATCACCACCCGCACGTCGGGATCGGCGCCTGCAATGGCCAATCCGTCGAGCAACGCCTCCCGCATGGCCGCGTTGTACGCGTTGCGGACGTGCGGCCGGTTGAGGGTCAACCGGAGCTCGTCGCCGGCACGGGAGACGCGCACCGGCTCGGCCTCGTCCACCGGTGCGCGCCGCGGCGGACGCGCCGCCAACCAGGCCTGGTGCTCGGGTCCCGCCTGCAGCAACGAATAGGTGGCCGACTCGACCACCAGCGCCCGAGGAACATCGAGTGACTCGGCCGCGAACAGCAGCAGGTCGAGTGCACGCGCGGCGACGCTGTCCTCCACACATGAAAATGTAGGAGTCATGGTCATCGAGACGCTCACCGGACGACTGGCGGATGGCGTCGACGAGGAGGCCTTCCTCGAAGCCGACCGCCGCTTCCAGACGGAGTTCGTGCCCAACCACACCGGCTTCGTGCGGCGCACGACGGCCCGGGGCGCGGCCGACGGCGAGTGGCTGGTGCTCACGTTCTGGTACTCGGCGGAGGACGCCGACAAGTCGGCCCGCCTGGCCAAGGTCGACGCGGTGGCGTCGTCGTTCCTCGACATGCTCGAGGACCGCCAGCTGCAGCGGTTCGAAACGCTCGACTAGC
>JAFATL010000510.1 GCA_019243975.1 Actinomycetota bacterium
CGGCCGAGCCGGAGTGCCTCAACATCTACAAGAAGGCGGGCCAGACCTTCGTGGGGAAGCGGCTCGCCGAAGGAGTGGCGTTCGCCTTCTGCGACGGGCTCCGCCTGATCGTGCAGGGGGCCCAAGCCGGCGGCGGCTTGAGCGGCGCGGCGATCTTCCAGGGCATCCAGCAGATCGCGCCGTCGTTCAACACCGCCTTCAGCTTCGCCAACGGCCTCGGGCCCACGCGCCTGTTCATCCCCGGGGCGGTGCGAAGGCTGGCGTGGGAGCCTTCCTGCTCGTGCTTCAAGTACGCATCCGCGGTCAACGCCAAGCTCTGAGCCTGGGAACGGCAAAAGCAGCGTGAGGGCCGCCCTCATCTCGGCGCCGGGCGCCCTCGAGGTCACCACCGTGCCTGACCCGTCGCCGGCCGCTGGCGAGGTGGTGGTGGAGATCGCCGCCGTCGGCATCTGCGGCACCGACCTGCACATCTTCGCCGGCGAGCACGGCCGCCTTCCGGTCGTTCCCGGACACGAGACGGCAGGCACGGTGGCTGCCGTGGGTCACGACGTCGACGGGTTGCGCGTGGGCGACCGCGTCGCCGTCGATCCGTCGTTGCCGTGCCTGCGGTGTCGGTTCTGCCGGCGGGGCCGCACCAACCTGTGCGAGACGCTGGGCGCGCTGGGTGTGACGGTCGACGGGGCGGCGGCCACCTTCATGCGAGCGCCCGCGCCCAATTGCGTCGTGCTGCCCGAGCACGTGGCGCTGGCGGGGGCGGCGCTGATCGAGCCGCTGTCGTGCGCGGTGCACGGCTACGACGTGTTGGGCCCCCAGCCGGGCGCCTCGGTGCTGGTGTACGGCGCCGGCACCATGGGCCTGCTCATGGTCGCGCTGGCGGCGCGCACGGGCGCGGTGTCGGTCGACGTCGTGGAGGTCGACGCGGACCGGCGCACCGTGGCCGCATCGTTTGGCTGCAGCGGTGTGGGCGCGTCGGCCGACGAGCTCGCCACCGCCGCGTGGGACGTGGTCATCGACGCCACCGGCAAACGCCGCCGCCATCCAGGACGGCGTACGCCGGGTGGCGCGCGGGGGCACGTTCCTGCAGTTCGGCGTGTCGTCGCCCGACACGCGCGTCGAGATCGCGCCGTACGAGATCTACAACCGCGAGATCACCATCACGGGTTCGATGGCGGTGCTCAACTCGTTCGAGCGCGCCGCCGACCTGCTAGCCGCCGGCGTTGTCGACTGGCAACAGTTCGTCACGTCGCAGGTGCCGCTGGAGGAGATGCCGCGCGCCCTCGACGCCTTCGCTCGAGGCGAGGGTCTCAAGACGCAGGTGCTGCCCTCGTCGCCCTAGCCAGCTGTTAGCCCACCAGTTGGGACGACAGGCGATGCAGGCGGATGGCGAGGTGCACCTCCAGAGCGCGGGCGCGCCAGTCGTCGCCGAGCAGCTCGCTGATGCGGCCCAGGCGTTGGTACAGCGTGTTGGCGTGGATGCCCAGGGCGGCGGCCGACGCCGCGTGCTGCTGGGCGTGGTCGAGGTACAGCTCGAGGGTGAGGATGAGGTCGCTGTGGCGGCCGGCGTCGTAGGCGAGCAGCGGGCCGATGGTGCGCTCGACGAACCGGTTGGCGTCGTCGACGCCGGCCGGGCCGAACAAGAAGCGGAACGGGCCCAGCTCGTCGATCGTGACCACCGAACCGGCCCGGCCCAGGGCCCGCAACAGGCCCAGGCCCTGGCGCGCCTCCACGTAGGCGGCCGCCAATCCCGGGGCCCCGGTCGTCGGCGCGGTCACGACGGCGGTGGCGTCGATGGATCCGACTCGTTTTTCGACGTCAGCGGCGACGGTTGCGGTCTCCCCCGCCGCCACGCACACCACCACGCCGTCATGCTCGGCGGTGAGCCCGACGTCACCGACGTGGTCGAGAACGGCCCGGCCTCGCACATCCGGGGCGGGCTCGATCACGGCGATGCACAGCGGCTTGCGGACGTCTACGCCGCTGGCGCGCAGCCGCGCCACGTCGTCGGGTGAGGGTGCGCCGGCGAGGAGGGCGGCCAGCAACTCGCTGCGCGTACGCGACTGCGCCTCGGCCACCGTGCGGTCGGAGAGCAGTACCAAGGCGAGCGTGAGAGCGCTGCGCTCGAGCAGGCGCACCTCGGCCGGGCTCGGCGGTTGGTCGGTCACCGCAACCAACGACCCGAGCACATCGTCGCCGGCGGTGACAGGCACGGTGGTGCGATGCCCCTCGCCGTTGTGTGTCGCGGCGCCGTCGTCGCCCGGTGACAGCAGCCGCATGTTCCCCGGCACCACGTCGGCCAGCGCCCGCAGGATGTCGTCGGCCGAGCCACCCTCCAGCACGACGCGGGTCAGACTCTCGTGCAACGCGACGGCGCGCTGGGTGGTGTCGTGCTGCTGGCGCAGTTGCGCGTTGGCGTCGAGCAGCTCCTCGAACAGCCGCGCGTTCTCGATGGCGATCGCCGCGTGGGCGCCCAGCGACGACAGCAACGACACCTCGGCATCGGTGAAGTCGCGCCGCTCTCGCTCGCTGGCGAACAGCACGCCTCGCATGGTGTCGCCGGCGCGCAACGGCACACCCGCGATGGCGCGCAGGCCCTCGCGCGTGGCGATGCTGTCGATCTGGGGCTTGTGCTCGATGTCGGGCTCGGCCACGTAGTCGGGGGTGCGGAAGGGCTCGCCGGTCATCGCCACCCGGCCGGCGATGCCGACGCTCGCCGACAGCACCGTGCCCCGCAGGCCGTCGCCGATGGTGCCGTCGGTGACGCGGATGCGCAGGTCGCCGCCCGGCTCGACCAGGGCGAGGTAGGCGACGTCGACCGACAGAAGGCGACGGGCCTGGGTGACGATCTCCTGGAGCAGGGCGTCGACGTCGCGGAAGCCGCTCAGGCGGCGGGCCAGGTCGAGCAGGGCGCCCAGTTCGGCGGTGCGCTGGCGGCGCTCCGTGAGCAGGGCCCGTAGATGCAGCGCTCGGCGCGCGTCGACGTCGACCGCGTCCCGCTCGGCCGCCGACCCGGCCGTTTCCTGGGCCGCCTGCCGGTGGGCCTCCAGGTCGTCGGCCGAGGCGTCGTTGGCCAGGAGGTCCAGCCAGCTTCCTCCGCCTGGCATGCGTGTGATGGTACGCAGAACCCACACCGGCCGGGCGGTCGGGTGGGCGAACCCTCCATTGTCCGGACGGCGCGCCCACGGTTCACTGCTTCCTATGGCTACCGGCCCGGCCGCGACTGGCGTCGCCGCTCCTGTCGACCAGGTCGTCGACGAGCTCCGGGCCCGGTTCGGCGACCGGGTGTCGACCGCCCCCGCCGTCTGCGACCAGCACGGCCGGGACGAGGGCTGGCACGCCGCCGTGCCCCCCGACGCGGTCGTGTTCGCGGCGTCGACCGATGACGTGGTCGCCGTCGTGCAGGCGTGCGCCCGGCACCGCGTGCCGCTGATCCCCTTCGGCGTGGGCACCTCGCTCGAGGGTCACGTGGCGGCGGTACGGGGCGGCATCAGCCTCGATCTCTCGCAGATGGCGACGGTCCTGGAGGTGAACGCCGAGGACCTCGACTGCCGGGTGCAGGCGGGCGTCACCCGGCGCGCCCTCAACGACGTGCTGCGGCGCGACGGGCTGTTCTTCCCGATCGACCCGGGGGCCGACGCGACCCTCGGCGGCATGGCCGCCACGCGCGCGTCGGGCACCAA
>JAFATL010000768.1 GCA_019243975.1 Actinomycetota bacterium
CGGGGATGATCGGAAAGCCCGAACTCGAGCTCCCGACGCTGGCAGTGCACCGGAACGCGACCGGCGAACCACCGCAGGCCGCCGGCGTGGTCGTTGTGGAGGTGGCTGACGGCCACACCGACCACGTCGGCCGGATCGACGCCCACCCGCTCGAACGCGGCGGCCAACGGGTCGCCTTCCGGATCGGGCAGCACGGCGTCGACACCGTGGCCGTGGAAGCGCCGGTAGAGATGCGGGTCGCGCACGAGAGGTGTGTTGAAGCCGGTGTCGAACAGGAACCAGCCGCCGTCCACCTCGGCCAGCACGCCGGGCACCGGTTCACGCAAGCGGATCGACGAATCAGCCCCCAGGATCGAGATCGACTTGGGCAGATCCTCCCACCCGAACGTCAGCGGCAGGACGCGCCGCACCGTCTGTCGGGCCGCGCTCATCGCGGTGTCCCGGTGAGATGTTCTGAAAGTGCGGCGTAGCCGCGCGCACCGTCGAGGAGCGACGCGATCGTCACATGCTCGTCGACCTGATGCGCCATCGACTCCACGCCCACGCCGAACCCGAGTGTGGGGATGCCGAGCAGGCCGGCGGTGAGCGAACCGTTGGTGCAGAACGAGTAGTGGGTCGGCGACGGATCGAGGCCAACGTCGACCAGGGCGGCCTTGGCCTGCACCACGACATGGCTGGTTTCGTCGGTCCACCACGCGGCGGCGAACTCGGGCGCCGCGAAGCTCGCGCCCGTCCACGTCTTGAACGTGGCCTCCACCAGCCCCACTTCGAGGCCGGGCTTCTCAGGCCATGACGACCACGCCCGCTCGGCGCACCCCACCAGCAACGCCAGCACCGACTCCGGTGTCTCACCGGGTAGGAACCGGCAGTCGAAGCGGGCCTCGGCGCGTCCGGGCACGGTGGAGACCGAGGGATAGGGATGCGACATCACGTCGATGCACGTGAGGTCGCGCCTGCCCAGGTGAGGGTCGGTCGGATGCTCGAGGCGGCGGGCCTCCTCGATGAGAGCAGCGATCGCCTCTCCCGCGTTGAGCCCGACGGCAGCATGACCGGCGTGGCAGGCGCGCCCGGTGACGCGCACGAACGCCTTCGCTCTGCCCCGCTGGCCGATGCACAGCCGCGTGTCACTGGGTTCGGTGGTGATCACGACGTCGGGGGCGAACCGGTCGACGACACCGGCGAGGGCCTGGCCCTCCATCTCCTCCTCGCACACACTGGCCACCACGGCCACGGTCCCGCCGAGACGGCCCGCCCGATGGGCAGCGGCGACGCCATGGGCGGCAGCCGCGATCGAGGCCGTCTGGTCGCAGATGCCGAGGCCGTAGAGGCGGCCGTCACGGATCGTGCCGCCGAACGGGTCGACCGTCCACCGCTCCTCCGAGTGCAGCGGAATTGTGTCGATGTGGCCGTCGATCAGCAGCCGAGAACCGTCGCCGTCTCCGAGCAGCCCGACGGCGTTCCCGGCCGCGTCGACCTCCACGTCGAAGCCGAGATCCGTCATCGCCGCCGCGATGGCGCGCACCGCGTCGCCCTCCTCGCCCGACACGCTGGGCGTCGAGGCCAGGACCTGGGCCAGGTCGACGACCGCCGCGTCATCGACGCCGGCGCTCATGCCAGCGGGTAGCGCCATCGCCAGCTGGGCGGAAGCGGCGCGTCGCTGTCGAGAGGTCCGGGCAACACGCCGACGTCGTCGCCGTCGCCGACCGCCACTTCGGTGACCCAGCGACGCCCCGTCCACATTTGGTAGCGGGCTGACAGGGTTCCGCCCGCCGGCGTGCGGTCGACAACGGTGGCGGCGTGGTTGCCGACCCGCACCGACAGGCCCGCGCCGTCGGCCGTGTCGGCAGCCAGCACGGGCCCGAGCGGGCCGCCCAGTCGCCGCCACCGCTCGCGGTAGGGCACCTGCTTCCCCGCGATGAAATCGCCTTGCTCGATGAGATCGTCGCCGTCGAACGTGATGTGGCCCACGTCGACGCCTCCCTCTCCGGGATGTGCGTCGATCTCGTGCCGCCACGTGAGGCAGGGCGCGTTCCACGACGTGGTGCCGGCAAAGCACGTATCACTGGCAAAGCCGCCCGCGCCCCGCACGTCGACATACGCCGCTCCCGCTTCGACCCACACGGCCCTGCCCGCGTCGGTCACCGGGTCGCCGTCCACCGTCAGGCCGAAGCGCTCCCATGCGCCCAGAAACCGCGCCGGCAATGGCGAAAGGAGCGTCACCGGACGAGTTCGGCCAAGACGTGCTCGTGGAAGGCGGTGATGGGCGCCTCGTGCTCGCGGGCCAGCGGTCCCACCTCGAACCACGGCGACGCCATGGCCGCCTGGATCCGCTCGCAGGCGTGAATATCCTCGTCGATGAACGAGCGCGCCGCCTCGAGCAAGGCGTCGCCGTCGGCGCCTGCTTCGGCTC
>JAFATL010000085.1 GCA_019243975.1 Actinomycetota bacterium
CGAGGACCTCGACTGCCGGGTGCAGGCGGGCGTCACCCGGCGCGCCCTCAACGACGTGCTGCGGCGCGACGGGCTGTTCTTCCCGATCGACCCGGGGGCCGACGCGACCCTCGGCGGCATGGCCGCCACGCGCGCGTCGGGCACCAACGCCGTGCGCTACGGCACCATGCGCGACGTCGTGCTCGGCCTCACCGCCGTCCTCGCCGACGGCTCGGTGGTGCGCACGGGCACGCGGGCGCGCAAGTCGTCGGCGGGGTACGACCTCACCCGCCTGCTGGTCGGCAGCGAGGGCACGCTCGGCGTGATCACCGAGGTGGCGCTGCGCGTGCACGGCATCCCAGAGTGCATCGGGTCGGCCGTGTCGTCGTTCGCCACGTTGGACGGCGCCGTGCGCACGGTCATCGAGACCATCCAGCTCGGCGTACCCGTGGCGCGGCTCGAGCTCTTGGACGCCATGCAGGTCGCCGCGTGCAACGCGTACAGCGGCCTCGACCTGCCGGTGGCGCCGCTGCTGTTGCTCGAGTTCCATGGTTCGGAGACCACCGTCGCCGACGACGCGGCCGCCGTCGAGCGGCTGAGCACGAACAACGGGGGGAACGGGTGGGCGTGGTCGACCGATCAGGCCGAACGGGAGCGGCTGTGGCGCGCCCGCCACGACGCGTACTACGCGGCCAAGGCGTTGCGCCCGGGCGCGCTCGCGGTTCCCACCGACGTGTGCGTGCCGATCTCGCGGTTGGCTGCGTGCATCGCCGAGACGCGCGCCGACCTCGACGCGTCGGGCCTGACGGCGCCGATCGTGGGCCACGTCGGCGACGGCAACTTCCACGCCCTCGTGCTGTTCGACCCCGACGACGAGTCGGAGAAGCAGCGGGCCCAGGACGTGCACACGCGCATGGTCGAGCGCGCGTTGGCAGCCGGGGGCACCTGCACCGGTGAGCACGGCGTCGGCTACGGGAAGCTCGACTTCATGCGCACCGAGCACGACGCCGGCGCTCTCGCCGCGATGGCGGCGGTGAAGCACGCCCTCGATCCCGACGAGATCCTCAACCCGGGCAAGCTCGTGCCCGCGCTCGACTGACAGCCAGGGGGACGGACTGATGGCGACGATCACGACGCGCGATGGCGCGCGGCTCACGTATCTCGATGAAGGCACAGGATCGCCCGTAGTGCTCGTGGGGGGCTACGGCATGGCCCTGGGCGCCTGGGGGGAGCAGGCGGTAGCCCTCCAGGCGTCCGGGAACCGCGTGGTGCGCTACGACCGGCGCGGGCACGGCACGTCGGACGTGTCGGCGCACGGTCAGCGGATGGCGCGCCACGGCAAGGACGTGGCCGAGGTGCTCGACGCGCTCGAGCTCGACGACGTCGTGCTGGTCGGCGCGTCGATGGGCGCGTCGGTCATCTGGTCCTACGTCGACCTGTTCGGCACCGACCGCCTGCGCGGCATCGTGAGCATCGACCAGACGCCGAAGATGATCAACGAGGGCGACTGGTCGCTCGGGTTCTACGACCTCACGTGGGACACAGTCAACGCGTTCGTCACCGGCTTCCCCGGCGGCCACCAGCCGTTCCACCAGATCCCGCCGCCGGAGATCCTGCAACTGCTGATGGCGGAGCGGACGAACTTCGACTTCGACATCATGCGTCCGCTGCTCCGAGACCACACCGAAGCCGACTGGCGCGACGTGCTGCCGCTGGTCGACGTGCCCGTCCTGGTGATCACCGGCCGCCACAGCCCGCTGTGGCCGTGCGAATCCAGCCTCTACATCGCCGACACGGTGCCCAACGGCAAAGCGGTGATCTGCGAGGAGAGCGGCCACGTGCCGTTCCTCGAGCAGCCCGACGTCGTCAACGACGCCCTCGTGCAGTTCTGCCGCTGACCGTTGACGCCCGCCGGTAGCGGGTAGGGCGGAACTGATGCCGACGATCCCGAAATCTCACAAGGACCTGCTCGAGGCCGACTTCGCCACGTTCGCGACCATCGATTCAGACGGACGTCCGCAGCTGTCGGAGGTGTGGTTCATCGCCGACGGCAACGACGTGAAGGTCTCGCTCAACACCAGCCGTCACAAGACCAAGCACCTGCAGCGCCGCCCGGCCTGCAACGTCTTCATCCTCGACGTGAAGAACCCGTACCGGTACCTGGAGATACGCGGCGACGCTCGCCTTGCCCCCGACGACGACTACGAGTTCGCGGCGAGGGTGGGCAAGAAGTACGACGCCGACCTGCGCCAGCACGACCAGCCCGGCGACTCCCGAGTCGTCGTCACCATCGAGCCGACGCGCATCAACGCCGTCGACATGAGCGCCTGACCACGGCGCGGCCGCCGCGGTCGGCGGGCTAGAACTGCGGCATGCCCGCGAACCCTCTCAACACCGACGACTTCGGCGGCGAGCTCTACAACCTCGCCATGTCCGAGGGCGCCCGGCCCCTGCTCGAGCAGGTCAAGGCGTTCATCGCCAACGAGGTCGAGCCCATCACGGCCGAGTTCTTCCGCCTCGGCGAAGGGCGGGCCGATCGCTGGAGCTTCGCCCCCGGCCAGCTCGAGCTGCTCGACGGGGTCAAGGCCAAGGCCAAGGCGAACGGGCTGTGGAACTTCTTCCTGCCCGACGCCGAGACCGGCCAGGGCCTGAGCAACCTCGACTACGCCTACATCGCCCAGGAGCTGGGCAAGAGCCCGCTGGCGTCGGAGTGCCTCAACTGCTCGGCACCCGACACCGGCAACATGGAGGTGATCGAGCGGGTCGGCACGCCCGAGCAGAAGAAGCAGTGGCTCGAGCCGCTGCTCAACGGCGAGATCCGCTCCTGCTACGGCATGACCGAGCCGGCGCTGGCGTCGTCCGACGCCCGCAACATCGCGTGCGAGGCCGTGCTCGACGGCGACGAGTGGGTCATCAACGGCGAGAAGTACTACATCTCCGGCGCCGGCGACCCCCGCTGCAAGATCATGATCTGCATGGTCCGCACCAACCCGGACGCGGCCACGCACCTGCAGCAGTCGCAGATCCTCGTGCCCATGGACACGCCCGGACTCGAGGTCCTGGGGCCCATGACCGTGTTCGGCCACGACGACGCGCCCCACGGCCACATGCACCTGCGCCTCACCAATGTGCGGGTGCCGAAGGAGAACATCCTCCTCGGCGAAGGCCGCGGCTTCGAGATCTCGCAGCTGCGCCTCGGCCCCGGTCGCATCCACCACTGCATGCGCTCCATCGGCGCGGCCGAGCGGGCCATCGACCTCATGATCCGGCGCGGCCTGAACCGGGAGGCGTTCGGCAAGCAGCTGGCGCGGCTGGGCAAGAACATGGAGGTCGTCGCGCGCGCCCGGGTGGAGATCGA
>JAFATL010000261.1 GCA_019243975.1 Actinomycetota bacterium
GGACTTCACCGAGTCGCCGTGCGTGCACTCCGGGCGCATCGCCTTCGAGCAGGCCGGCCTCACGCCCAACGACGTCGACACATGCCAGATCTACGACGCGTTCACGTCGATGGTGCTGATCACGCTCGAAGGCCTCGGTTTCTGCAAGAAGGGCGAAGGCGGCGCGTTCGTCGCCGACGGCAAGCTGCGGTTGGGCGGCGCCCTCCCCACCAACACCGACGGCGGCGGTCTCTCCGCCTGCCACCCCGGCATGCGGGGCATCTTCCTCATGGTCGAAGCAGCCCGCCAGCTGCGCGGCGAATGCGGCCCCCGCCAAGTCCCCGACGCCCGCATCGCCTGCGTCAGCGCCACCGGCGGCTGGTTCAGCTCAGCCGCCACCATGCTCCTCGGCGTCGACTAATCAATCCCGCCGAACTGTCACCAGAATCGCGACCTATACGCCGCGATTCTGGTGTCAGTACGAGCGGGGTTCGCTAGTACTCGCCCTTGATGACGAAGTAGGAGCCGCGGATGGTGCCGGCCAGCTTCGACTTCTGGCGGGCCCACTTGAAGCTCGAGAGCTCCTCGGGCGGTTCCATGCCCTCGGACAACTTGAAGCCGACGGCCCGCTTCCCCTTGTCGGCGAGGGTGTACAGCACGTTGATGGCCAGGCCGTTCTCGTAGAAGACGTGGGTCCAGCGGATGCCGTCGACCTCGGGCTCCGACACCTCGAGGGGCGGCGACTTGATGACGATGTCGCGCTCCTCTTTGAGGATCTTGTTGACGTAGGCGATCTTCTTCTTGGCCTTGTCCGCCGGCACGGTCGTGAAGTCGTGGTCGTACTTGTTCTTGAAGTACCGAGCCTCGTTGGCCCGCAACCCGGCGAGGGCGTCCGCGACCGGTGACGACTCCAGTCCGACGGTCGAGACATTGGTGAAATCCACTTTGTACGCCATGCCACACTCTTCCACGTGAGCGGGTTGGGGTCCGTCGCCGCCGAGGCGGGGCGGCGGTTTGGCGACACGCCGGCGTACGTGGCGCCTGACGGTGAGCCGTTGTCGTATGCCGACCTCGATCGACGATCGGACGCGGCCGCCGTCGGCTTGTTGCACGCCGGCGTCGGCGAAGGTGACGTGGTCGCGCTCACGCTGCCGTCATCGTTGGCCTACGTGATCGCCTACGTCGCCGCCGCCAAGGTCGGTGCGATCACCGCCGGCGTGAACCAGCGGCTGTCGGCGCGGGAGCAGACGGCGGTGCTCGACGTGGCGCAGCCGAAGCTCGTGGTGAGCGAGCCGGTGCCCGAAGTGAACAACGAGGCGCCGCCGGAGCTGGCGGACGACCCGGAACGACCGGTGGCGATCGTGTTCACCTCGGGCACGACCGGGTTGCCCAAAGGCGCCGTCTACGGAGCGCGGCAGCTGGCGTTCATCGCGTCGATCGAGACGGGCGGGCAGTGGGGTGCGGGTGGACGGGCGCTGGCCGGGACGTCGTTCGCCCACCTCGGTTTCATGTCGAAGCTCGAGGGCGTGCTGATGCGGGGCACGACCACGTTCATCATCGAGCGGTGGACGGCGGCCGGCGCGTTGCAGATGGCGGTGGAGCGCAAGCTCACCGGCCTGGGCGGCATCCCGACGCAGCTGGCCTTGATGATGCGGGAGCCGGGCTTCGACGACGCCGACCTCTCGAGCCTGCGCACGATCGTGATGGGCGGCGGCCCGGCGACCCCGTCGTTGGTGCAGGAGATCCGCCGGCGGTTCCGCGTGCCCGTGCTCACGCGCTACTCATGCACCGAGGCCGGCCTCGGCACCGGCACCATGCCCGACGACCCGCCCGAAGACGCCGAGCTCACCGTCGGCCGACCCCAACGCGGCGTCGAGCTGCTCTTCGACGGCGACGAGGTGTGCTTCCGATCTCCAGCAACCATGAGTGGCTATTGGAACGGACCCGAGTTCGACGGCGTCGTCAACACCGGTGACATCGGGTGGGTCGACGACGCGGGGCGGTTGCGTCTCGCCGGTCGGGCCACCGAGATGTACGTGCGCGGCGGCTACAACGTGCACCCGCAGGAGGTCGAGACGGTGCTGGCGGAACATCCGTCGGTCGCGTCCGTCGCCGTGGTTCCGCGCCCCGACGACGTCATGGGTGAGATCGGCGTGGCGGTGGTCGTCGTCCGCAAGGACCAACGGGCGCCCACACTCGACGACCTCCGTACCTACGGCCGCGACCGCCTGGCCGCCTACAAGCTGCCGGAGGCCATCCGTGTCGTCGACGCACTGCCCCTCACCGCCATGGAAAAGGTCGACCGCCGCGCCCTCATCGCGGCGGTCACTCCATCACCACCCGGTTGATGAACGGTGGCTCGCGGCCGGCCAGGAGCCAGCCGGCGACGGCCGCGCCTACAGGAATGCCGAGCACGGTGACGAGCAGGTGCACGATCGGCACCCGGCCCAACGGCGTGAGGTGGTGCAGGTACCCGGCGATGACCGCGGCGTAGGCCCCGCCCACGCCAAGGAGAACGCCGAGCAAGGCCAGCGCGCCGGCGGTGGCTGCCGTCAGCGTGCGGCGCGTGCGGCTACCCGCCCCGGCGGCAGTGAGCATGCGGACGTCGCCGGCTGCCTCGGCCCGGATCAGCCCGACCGTCATGGCGAGGATCGCCAGCGCCAGCAGGGCGCCCGCGCCGGTCGCAACCGTACGGGCGGTGGCCAACCGCGTCTGCCGGTTCCGCGTCTCGATGGTCAGGCCGGCGTCGGCGGCGAGTGAACGGGCACGCGACCGCTGCGCTTCCGTCAGCGGCGCGTGCGCTTCGAGGATCCAGCCGCCCGTGAGCGTGTCCCACCCGTGGGCGGCGACGGTCTGGGGCGTGATGAGCATCGTGGGCGCCGCCGTGTATGCCTGGGCCCGGATCGTCCGCACCTTCGGCGATGGCGAGTCGCGCTGCATGAAGTCGAGCAACGCCAGCGACTCCCCCGAATTCGTCTTCTGCAGGCGGCTGGCGGGCGCCAGCACGTCGACGCCGTCGGTAGCCGACTTGTCGACGCCCAGGAAGGCGAGCAGCTCGGGCGTGGCCACGTACAGCACCGAGAGGCCGCGAAACTCGACCCCGCCGTGCGACGCATTGAGGCGCCACGTGAGCTGAACAGTGGGGTGGAGCGCGCCCGGTCCCGGCGCCGGATTGGTTCCGGCCCGGGCGATCACCGCACCGCCACCGCCCCCGGGCTTGGGCGCGTCGACGAGGCCGCGGTCAGCGGCCACCTGCAGGGGAACAACGGTTGACGCGCCGACCGCACCGGCGATGCGTTGGGTGGCGGCCTGCAGGCGAGCGGCGTCGGCGGGCGACGTGTCGGGCACGCCGTCACCGTTCCCCATGTGCACGAACAGCTGCCGGTCGGACAAGTTGCCGCGGTGGGCGTCGGGGATGTTGGCGCTGAGGATCAGCACCACGGCCACGGCGATGGCGAGCCCCAGGCTGATGGCGCCCAGGGCGGCGCTCGAGCGCGACTGGTAACGACCGAGGTCGCGCAGGGCCAGGCGCGCCGCGACCGGGAGCCGGCGGGCCACGCGCGCCAGCGCTCGGATCGCGGTCGGGGTGAGGAACAGCAAGCCAACGGTGAGGGCGAGCGTGCCGCCGAGGAGCGCGAACGGGTTGGCGTGGTCCTTCTTGGTGTCGATCCCGGCGGCCATGGCTGCGAACCCGCCAGCCAGCAGCACCACGGCGACGGCCGCGGAGCGATGCACGGGCCGCGGTCGCGGAGGCCGCGCCGACAACGCTTCGGTGACGGGAATGCGGGCCATCGAGCGTGCCGGCCACCACGCCGCCGCAGTGGCTGTCACCACGGCGAGCAGCATGCCGGCGCCGAACACCCACCAGGCGATGTCGAACCGGTTGATGCGGTGTCCCGCCAACGAGTCGAGCATGGGCGCAGTGGCGATCCATCCGGTGAGCGCCACGACGGCGCCGACCACCGCGGCGATGGCGCCCACGACGAAGCCGTTGGCCAGCACGACCAGTCGAAGGTGGCGATCGGTGCCGCCGACTGTCGCCAACATCCCCATCTGCCGGGTGCGGCGTTGGGCGATGACGGCGAAGCCGGCGGCGGCCACGAGGCAGACGAGCAACAGCACGACCGCCGCCAGGGTCAGCACGCTGACGGCCGCGATGGTGCGGTCGCTCGACCCCCGCACCCGGACCTGGCTGGCCACGGCGCGACCGGCGGGCCCGCGTTCGGGGCCGAACGCCGCCACCGAAATCTGCTGGCGCGAGGCGGAGGTGAAGATCGTTGCGGTCTCGGGCGCGACCATGGCGGCCGGCGGCACGAGCACGAAGTCGTCGCTGAGGTCGGCGGGGTTCTCCACCTTGCCGACGACGGTCCGAGCGGCGCCGTCGAGGTTGATGTGCGATCCGACGCGCACGGCGAGGAGCCGGCCCGCGCCGCCTGTCACCGCGATCTCGTCGGATGCGGTCGGGTAGCGGCCCTCCCGCAACGCCAGCGTCGATCCCCGAAACCGGCCGTTCGGTTGCTGGGCCCGCAACTCGAGCGTCTCCACCGAGCCCGGGACGGGCGCGTAGCGGTGCGTCATCACCTCGACCGGGCCCAGCTGGTGCTCGACCGACGCAACATCGGCAGCGAGCGTCGGCCCGGGCCGGTTGACGATCATCTCCGTGCGGGCGGAGCCGAACTCGCCTTCGCCGTTGGGCACCGTCGTGTAGGCGGCGGTGGCGGCCAGGATGGCGCCCGCCACCGCGACGGTGAGGAGGGCCAGCACCAGCACCTGCTGGCGCCACTCGCGGCGGAACAGCCGCACGGCCCAACGCACGACGGCGCGCCGCGCGTTCACGACCCTTGGACCAGCAGCGACTCGGGCTCCATCGGCGCGGCCGTCTGGTCGACCACGCGCCCATCGCGCAGGAACACCACGCGATCAGCCCACGACGCAAGCTGCGCGTCGTGGGTGACGACCACGCCGGCGATGCCGGCCTGGCAGGCGTTGCGCAGCATGCGCATCACGGCCTCGCCGTTCACCGAGTCGAGGGCCCCGGTGGGCTCGTCGGCCAGCAACAGGTTGCGGTCGCCCACGATCGAGCGGGCGATGGCGACGCGCTGGCGCTCGCCGCCCGACAGCTCGTCGGGGAAGCGGTCGGCCTTCTCCTCGATGTCGAGCTGGCGCATGGCCGACAACGCGGCCCGGTGGGCGGTCTTGGCGTTGACACCGTCGAGCTCGAGGGGCAGCGACACGTTCTCGGCGGCGGTGAGCCCGGCCAGCAGGTTGAAGTCCTGGAACACGTAGCCCACGCTGCGGCGGCGGATGCGCGCCTGCTCGTTGCGCGACAGCCCGGAGATCGGCTGCCCACCAATGAACACCTCACCGGCGGTGGGCAGCTCGAGGGTGCCGGCCATGGTGAGGAGCGTGCTCTTGCCCGAGCCGCTGGGGCCCATGATCGCCACCAGCTCGCCGTCGCCCACCGCCAGGTCGACGTCGACAAGCGCGTGCACCTCGGCCGCGCCCGTGCCGTAGGTCTTCGAGACACCCCGCAGTTCCAGCACCGCGGTCATCGCGACACCTCCACCGATCGGGCGGCCCGTCGAGCCGGCGACGGCTGGCTCTTGCGCGCCGTCGTCGAGGCCGCACCGCGGCGGGTTCGCCGCTTGGCCCGCGCCGCCGCCGCGTCGAGCCACCGTACGGCAGCGTCGAGGCGGAACAGCTCGGCGTCGATCACCAGGGCGAGGGTCACGTCGTCCTCGTCGGCGTCGGCCTTGAGGCGCGTGTACTGCTGCATGGCCTCGATGAGATGGCGCCGGTGCACCTGGATCACGTCCTGCACGTCGAGCTCGGGCAGCGTCAGCGCGATGAGGACCTTGATGACGAGCTCGTCGCGCGGCGGGGCGCCGATGTCGCCGGGCGTGTGCAACCAGCCGACCAGCTCGTCGTCGCCGGCGGCGGTGATGCGGAACCCCTTCTGCGGGCTCTCGTCGTCGCTGCCGTCCGACTCGACGAAGCCGTCGCGTTCGAGACGCTGCAACGTCGTGTACACCTGCCCGACGTTGAGCGGCCACACCTCGCCGGTGCGGGCCTCGAACTCCTGGCGCAGCTGCAGCCCGTACTTGGGCCCCTCACTCAGCAAGGCAAGCAGGGCGTGGCGGACACTCATGAGCGTCGCCGGTCATCGATGAGCATACTGAGTATGTATACCCAGTAGGCTCAAGATGCAAGAGGTTGTCTACGAACCGGGCTGCCGCCACATGGGATACAGCGAGGGGCCGTCGTCGGCCAGGGGCAGCTCGCCCGTCTGCACGAAGCCGTGGCGGCGGTAGAGCGTCATGTTCCGGGGGTTGGACGACTCGAGGTACGCCGGGATCCCTTCGGCGTCGCACACCGCCAGGACCTCCCCCAGCGCCCGGGCGCCCAGGCCGGTCCCTTGGCGGTCGGGCATCGTGCTGATGACGTTGAGGTACCAATGCGGGTCGTGCGGGTGGTTGGCCGTCATGGTGGCGTCGAGGTGCACCATCCGTTCCAGCGCGTCGCCAGGGATGGGCACCGGCGGCGACCACTCGAAGTCGTCACTGCCGGCGCGGTCATCGACGAACCCGGGCGCGCGCCAGAACGTCACGCACGCGTCGTCGAGCAGGTGCACCGTCCCCCGCTCGAGGTAGTCGCGCGCCAGCCCCGAGAAGATGAACCGCAGCTGCTCGAGCCGAAGGTCGGCATCACGGAAGATCCACGACATCACCGGGTCGTCGTAGAACCCGGCCGCCGCGATCGACGCCAGCAGGTCCACCTCTTCCACCGTTGCCACCCGTACGTCGCCCATGTCGGTCACGGTAGCCCTCGGACCTCCCGACCTCATCGGCGGCAGAATGCAGCCGTGACCTTCCAGACCCTGCGCCTCGACGTCGCCGACGGCGTCGCCCGGCTCGAGCTCAACCGGCCCGACGCCGCCAACGCCATCAACCTCGAAGTGGCCACCGAGCTGCGGGCGGCGGCTGCGCAGCTGGCCGACAACGCGTCGGTGCGGGCCGTGCTGCTGACGGGCGCAGGGGCGCGGTTCTGCGGCGGCGGCGACGTGCCGGGATTCGCGGATGCAGGCCACAAGCTGGGCGCCCAGCTCGACGAGATCACCGAACAGCTCCACCCCGCCGTCGAGACGTTGGTCGGTCTCGACGCGCCGCTGGTGGCTGCGGTGCAGGGAAGCGCGGCCGGCGCCGGCCTCGGCCTCGTGCTGGCCGCCGACATCGTGCTGGCCGGCGAGTCCGCCAAGTTCGTCATGGCCTACACCGGCATCGGCCTGTCACCCGACGGCGGGTCGAGCTACTTCCTCCCTCGCATCGTCGGCCACCGCCGAGCCGTCGAGCTGGCGCTGACCAACCGGGTCCTCAGCGCCCTCGAGGCACGTGAATGGGGCATCGTCACGACGGTCGTCGACGATGCGGAGGTGCTGTCCTCCGCCAACGAGCTCGTCACCAAGCTGGCGGCCGGCCCCACGCGCGCCTACGGCCGCGCCGCCCGCCTGCTCGCCGCGTCGTGGGACCGCACCCTGCACGACCAACTGGCCGACGAGAGCGCGCAACTCACCGCCAGCGGGGAGACGGCCGACGGGCAGGAGGGCGTGCGGGCGTTCAGCGAGAAGCGCCCGCCCGCGTTCGAGGGCCGTTAACGAGTCAGCGGTGCGTGCAGGTCAGCGCGTCGGACAGCTGATCCGAGAAGCGCGGTGCGTCTCCCGGCTTGGGGGGACCGAGGAGTAACAACTCGGCCTGGCGCACCTCGTCGACGAGTAGGCCGGCGGGCTTGGGCAGCGGCACCTCGGCGACGATGTCGCCCAGCGTCAGGCCCAATGCGATCGGCACCGGCGGCAGGCCCTGCGCCGCGCTCGGCAGCGAGGCGTCAAACTGGCACGTGGTCTCGGTCGCCGGGGCGCCGAACAGCAGGCACGCGGTGAAGAGGGGCTGCATGTAGGGCAGCAGGTCGGTGAGCGGGATCGGCGACCCGAGGGCGCCGCTGAGGGCGGCGGCCAGAGGCAGCAGCCCGAGGTACTGGCAGGTCGCGAACGATGCGGGCGACGCCACGTTGAGGACCGGCTTGAGGGCGTCGGGCACCGGCGGCACGGGGACCTGGGGCGCCGGCGGCAACGGGATCGGCGAGCCCGAGTCGGGCGGCGGCTGAGGCTTGGGCTTCTCGGTCGGGCCGCCGCCACCGGGCGCCATCGACGGGATGCCGGAGTCGACCGGCACCGGGAAGACCGACGACAGCGGCGGGGTCACGTCCGAAACGGCACCCGATGGTGCAAGTGCGCCGGAATCGGCGGCTTCCTGCGAGCCCAGCACCTGGCCAGGGGCCGCGGCCACCTGAGCAGCCGCCGCGATCGGTCCCCGACCGTGGCCGACGGACGCCGACACGATCGCCGTCGCCACGATGACCGCGACGAGGCCGGTCAGCGCGGCGCGATCCCGCTTGCGCAAACCAGTGAACAGCTCCCCGACCGACCCAAGAATGTTAACGACGACTAATGTACACCCGGTGCTCGGGGTGGAGATTCCGCAGGGCGTTCTCGTCCTTGGTGTGCTCACCGGTCTGAGCTATGGCCTGCTGGCCGTCGGCCTGGTGCTCGTGTTCCGGTCGAGCCGCATCGTCAACTTCGCCCACGGCGAGATCGGCGCCTTCGCCGCCGCCATCATGGGCCTGGCCGTCACCCGCTGGCACAGCCCCTATTGGGTCGCCTTCCCGCTCGCGCTTCTCCTCGGTGCGGCCATCGGCGGCGGCAGCGAAGTCGTGATCATCCGGCGCCTGCGCAACACGCCGCCGGTGATGAGCGTCGTGGCGACACTCGGCCTCGCCCAGCTGCTGTCGATCCTCGCTCTGGTGGTCAACCCGTCGGCGTCGGCCACCAAGCTCTTCCCGTCACCGCCGTTCCTTCCAACGTTCGACGTCGGCGCCCTACGCGTGACGCGAGCGCACATGGCGGTGCTCATCCTCGGCCCCGTGCTGGTGGCGGCGCTGGCGTGGTTCCTGTCCCGCACGCGCCTCGGCATGTCGATGCGCGCCGCCGCCGCCAACCCCGACGCGGCGCGGCTGGCGGGAGTGTCGGCGTCGCGCATGTCGGTGCTGGCGTGGTCGCTGGCGGGCGCCGTCGCCGCCTTCACCGCGATCCTCGTGCTGCCGACGCGGGGCTTTGCCAGCGTGCAGTTCCTCGGCCCCGGCCTGCTGTTGCGCGCGTTGGCCGCCGCCGTGATCGCTCGCATGGAGAGCCTGCCGATCGCCCTCGGCGCGGGGGTGGGCGTGGGCGTGATCGAGCAGGTCGTGCTGTGGAACAAGCCGCAGGGCGGCGTGGCCGACGCCGTGCTGTTCGGGATCATCCTCGTGGCGCTGCTCGCGCAGCGGCAGCTGCGGGGGCGCGGCACCCAGGAAGGCAGCTGGGTCGCCGTCCAGGCGTGGCCGCCGCCGCCCGCCCGCCTTCGTCGGGTGTGGGTCATCCGGAATCTCGGGTGGGTGGTGGCGGCCGCGGCCACCGTGGTCGGGCTCATCGTGCCGCTGGTGGCCACCAACGCCACGTCGATCACCACCGCCATCGTGTTGGCCTTCGCCCTGGTCGGGTTGTCGGTCGGCATCGTCACCGGCTTGGCCGGCCAGCTGTCACTCGGGCAGTTCGCGTTGGCGGGCGTCGGTGCGACGGTTGCCGCGTCGGTTGCCGGACACGCCGGCCACATCATCGGGCTCGTCGTGGGTGGACTGGTCGCCGCCGCGGTGTCGCTCGTCATCGGCCTTCCCGCCGTGCGCATCCGCGGGCTGCTCCTCGCCGTCAGCACGCTGGGCTTTGCGTTGATCGCGCAGTCGTGGCTGTTCCAGCAGTCGTGGATGATGGGCGACGGGAAGACCACCGGGCGCCCGTCCCTGTTCGGCGCCCGCCTCGACACCGGCAAGAAGTACGAGCTGTTCGCCCTCGCCGTCTTCCTCGTCGGGCTGTGGCTCACGCGCAATGCATGGCGCAGCGGCATCGGCCGCCGCATGCGGGCCGTGCGCGACGACGAAGACACGGCGCGCGCCTTCACCGTGTCGACGACGCGCACGAAGCTGCAGGCGTTCGCGTTGGCGGGCTTCCTCGCTGGCGTCGGCGGCGGCGTCTACGCCTACGCGCTGGCCCACATCGACGCGGCCGCCTTCCCGGTCGGCCTGAGCTTCGACGCCGCCGCCATGGCCGTCATCGGCGGCCTCGGCCTGCTCGCCGGCCCGGTCCTGGGCGCCCTCTACATCGCGGGCCTCCCCCGCTACCTGCCGCTCGACAACGCCGGCCTCATGGCCACCGCCCTCGGCTGGCTCCTGCTCGTCCTCTACATCCCCGGCGGCATCGCCCAGCTGCTCCGGCCGATCCGAGATCGCATCCTCCGCATCGACCCACAACCCCCGGCTGAAGATACGGATGAGGACGTCGAGGTAGGGCTCGCAGCGGGTGCCGTGTTGGAGCGGACGTTGCCCGCGCCCGCGGTCGCGCCCGGCGACGTGGTGCTGGCCACGACGAACCTGCGCAAGCACTTCGGCGGCGTCGTGGCGGTGGACGACGTGTCGCTGGAGGTGCGGGCGGGCGAGACGCTGGGGCTCATCGGACCCAACGGGGCCGGCAAGACGACGCTGTTCGAGGTCATCGGCGGCTTCATCCCGGCCGACGCCGGCACGGTCACCTACGCCGGTCGTGATGTCACCGCCCTCGGGGCCGAGGCGCGCGCCGGGCTCGGTCTGGTGCGCTCGTTCCAGGACGCGGCGCTGTTTCCCACCCTGTCGGTGCACGAGGTCATCCAGGTCGCCCTCGAGCGGGCCGAACCCACCCGCTTCCTGCCGTCGGTGCTCGGCCTGAGCGGCGGCGAGAAGAACGCGGCACGCGCCGACGCGCTGATCGAGCTGATGGGGCTCGAGCGGTTCCGCGACAAGGCGGTCGCCGAGCTGTCGACCGGCACCCGGCGCATCGCCGAGCTGGCGTGCATGCTCGCCCTCGAGCCGACCGTGCTGCTGCTCGACGAACCGGCGGCCGGCATCGCCCAGCGCGAGACCGAGGCCCTGGGCGACTTGCTGATCGGCATCAAACAGTTGCTTGGCCTCACCCTGGTGGTCGTCGAGCACGACATCCCGCTCGTCATGCGTCTCGCCGACCGCGTCATCGCCATGGAGACCGGTCGCGTCATCGCCGACGGCACGCCCGACGAGATCCGCCGCGACCCCGAGGTCATCGCGTCGTACCTGGGCGACGACCCGACCGCCGTCGAGCGTTCTGGCGCCGTCAAGGCGGGGGCCCGCGGATGAAGCGCGTCCTGTTCGTCATGGCGCTGGTGGCACCGCTGCTGTCGGGATGCGCCAGTCACGCCCTGGTGGCCACAGCCGACAACCGGCTGTCGATGGTGCAGCCCCACGAGCTGCAGCGGGTGCGGCTGCCGGTGACGATCGCGTGGAAGGCGCGCGACGTAAAGGCCACGACCAACCTGACCGGCGACGGCCCGTTCTTCGCCGTGTTCGTCGACCGGGCGCCCGTACCGGCGGGCACGGGCCTGCACACGTTGGTCGACAGCGACTGCCGCAAGACAGCGGGCTGCCCCGACCTCGAATGGTTCGCCCAGCGCCACATCTACGTGACCGGCGAGAAGCGGCTCACGCTGAGCAGCCTGCCCAAGACCAACGCGTCGAGCCGCACGGGCGCCGATCACGGCCACACGGTCACGATCGTGCTCGTGCGCCAGGACGGCACGCGCGTCGACGAGTCGGCGGCCAGCGTCGAGTTCACGGTGGTGGGCGCATGAGCAGCAACGGCACGCCTACCCGGCGGCGGCGTTCGACCCGCTCGACGGTGACGGCCGGCCGCGCTTTCCTCGACGAGCTCGACGCCCGGCGTACCGAAGTGGCCGCCGACGTCGACCGAATTCTCGGTGTGGGCGACGACGCCGCCGCGACGGCCGAGGCTGCGCTCGATGACGCTCTGCCCGCGGACCGTGTGGCGTTGGGCGCCGTGGTGCGGCTGTGCGTGCTGGCTGCCACCACCGCGCTGCCGATCCTGCTGTTCACGTCCCTGCTGCCGCGCGTGAGCGACGGCATCGGCGCCAGCCGGGCCGCCCTCAACGGCCTGACGCTGCTCACCCAGGTGGTCCTGGTACTGGCCGCCTTCGCGCTGATGGCTCGAGCGCGCCGCGGTCGGTCGGCACGTCTTTCGGTGGCGCTCGGCCTCGTCACCGCCGTCGCCACGGGTCTCGCGGGCATGGCCGGCACGACCGGAGCGCTCGCCCTCGCCCTCGTCGTGGCGGCGGTAGGCGCGTCAGCGGTGCGTGTGTTGCACCCGCCCATGCTGGTGGACGGCGCGGCGCCCTC
>JAFATL010000336.1 GCA_019243975.1 Actinomycetota bacterium
GACGCAGGTTGGGAGTCGCTCGGCGACCTCGGGTACGTCGACGCCGACGGCTACGTGTACCTCAACGACCGGCTCACCGACATGATCGTCGTGGGTGGGTCCAACGTGTACCCGGCCGAAGTGGAGGCCGCCCTCGACGAGCACCCCGCCGTGCGATCCAGCTGCGTCATCGGTCTGCCCGACGAAGACCTCGGCAACGCGCCGCACGCGTTGATCGACGCGGTCGACGAGGTGAGCGACGACGAGCTGCGTGAGTTCCTGCGCGACCGGATCGCGCCCTACAAGGTGCCGCGCACGTTCGAGCGCGTCACCGAACCGCTGCGCGACGACGCCGGCAAGGTGCGTCGCTCTGCACTGCGTGCCGCCCGGGTGCAGTCGTAGCTCGCGTCAGTTGGAGCCGACGTGCATGCGGCTGGCCGAGCGGTTGGCTTCCCAGTGGCTCCGGTTGGCGAAGTAGACCGGGCGGCTCGGCAGCACGGTCGTCTCCAACCAGAGGCGCTTGAGATGGCGGATGCGGCCCGCGCTTCGGTCGTCCTCGTAGGCGGTACGGCCGTGGAGCACGTGGAAGTTGTTGATGAACTGGATGTCGCCCGGCAGCAGGTCCATCAACACGTGGTTGGCGGGATCGTCGGCCATGGCCACGACGGCCTGCAGCGCTTCCTGCTGCACGTCGGTGAGGCGGGGCGCGTCGGCGTGGCGCTGTGACGCCCAGATGTAGGGCGGGATGCAGCGCACGAAGAGGCGCCCGTCCCACTCGGTGAACACCGGGACCAGGTAATACGCCTTCGCCCCCTCCGCTTGTTCACCGCGGAAGTCGTAGGGGAACTCGTCGTACAGGGCGGCGGCCAGGTCGGGCCGCTCGCGCACCAGCGTGTTGTGAATGAGCACCGAGTTGGCGACGGCCGACAGGCCGCCGGCCAAACCGTTCTCGAGGCACATGAGCCCGACCAGGTCGGAGCCGTCGCAGTGGAAGGGCAGCGCGACGCCGCCGAGCTCGTTGCCGCGGGCGGTGGGGTCGTTGACGGCCTTGGCCTGATCGGTGACGTCGCCCAGCACGTGGCCGTGCTTGTTCTGGGCCCAGGGCAGGCCGAGGTGGGTGCCGATGCCCCAGTAGAGGAGTTCCATCTCCGCCTGCGAGTAGGCGGCGCGGTCGATGCCGCGCAGGCGCACGAACCCGCGCCCGTCGATGAGCTCACGCTCGATGTCAGCCAGGCGCGTCGCCAACGACGGCAGCGGGAAGTCGTCCTTGGTCAGCTCGAGGACGTCGTCGGAGCGCTTGAGGGCGTGGCGCAGCGAGGCGTCGAGCTCCTCGAGCTCGGCGTCGGTGAACCGCTCGGTCCACACGTCTTCGTCGGCCACGTCGGCGGCCGTCCACTCGCACTGCGGCTCGAGGATGCGGGGCGTCGTCATCTCTCCACCTCCGCCGGCAGCGTACCGCTGCCTCCTCGGAAAAGACGCGCCGGTCGTATGAGCACGGCGAGAATGGCGGCATGGACTATCTCGGCGTCATCCGCCAGGAGAGCGATCGCTTCTACGACACGGCCGCGGCCGCTGATCCCACCGCGGGCGTGCCGTGCTGCCCGGAGTGGAACATCGCCGACCTGGTCTGGCACCTGGGCGAGGTCCACTTCTTCTGGGCGAAGCTCATCGAACTGCGCGCCGCTGATCCCGACGACGTCGAAAAGGTGAAGCCGGGGCGGCCGTCCGAGTACGCAGACCTGGTGACGTGGGGGCGGGCCCAGGTCGACTTCCTGCTGGGCACGCTGGAGGCGACGGCAGACGACGTTGCCGTGTGGACGTGGGCGCTGAACGACGCGGATCACACCGTGGGCTTCATCCGCCGACACCAGGTGCAGGAGGCGGCCGTGCACCGTTGGGACATGCAGGCGTCGGCGTCCTCGATTCCGCCTGACGCGATCGCGCCGGACGCGGCGGCCGACTCGATCGACGAGTTCTTCGCCATGCAGGTGCCGTGGGTGATCGCGCCCGACAAGCCGCTGCCGGGGAGCGTGCACGTGCACTGCACCGACGCCGACGGCGAGTGGGTCCTCCATCCCGACGGCCGCGTCGAGCGGGTGCACGAGAAAGGGGCGGTCGCCCTGCGCGGCACCGCGTCGGACCTCCTCCTCGCGCTGTACAAGCGCATACCCGTTGACGTGCTCGACGTGGTGGGTGACGACGCGCTGGCCCGTCACTTCGTGGAACGGGTCAACACCGAGTAGCCGCAGATCGGCATCGCGAGGGGGTTGACGGCCCGACAGAGAACGGCTTACCTTATCTCTGTTCTTAGGGAACCCTAAGATCCAGATCAGGAGCCGAGATGTTCGCCAACTACTTGATCGGACTGCGGGAAGGCCTCGAGGCTTCGCTGGTCGTCGGCATCCTCGTGGCGTACCTCGTGCGGACGGGGCGGCGCGAGCGGCTGGCGCCCGTGTGGGCCGGCGTCGGTGTGGCGGTGGCGGCGAGCCTCGGCGTCGGTGCCGCCCTCACCTTCACGCAGCACTCGCTGAGCTTCGAAGCCCAGGAGGGCTTTGGCGGGGTGATGTCGCTGATCGCAGTGGCGTTCGTGACCTGGATGATCTTCTGGATGCGCCGGCAGTCGCGCTTCCTCAAGGCCGAGCTGCAGCACAAGGTCGACCTTGCCGTCACCGGCGGCGCGCTCACGCTGGCGCTGATGGCGTTCCTCGCCGTGGGCCGCGAAGGCCTGGAGACGGCGCTGTTCTTGTGGCCCGCGCTGCAAGCGTCGGGCTCGGGCGCCGGCCCTGCCCTCGGCGCCGTCACCGGCCTGCTCACCTCCGTCGTGATCGGCTGGCTCATCTACCGGCGGTCGGTCAACCTCAACCTGGCGACGTTCTTCAAGGTGACCGGCGCCGGCCTGGTCGTCGTGGCCGCCGGCGTGCTCGCCTACGGGCTGCACGACCTGCAGGAGGCAGCCATCCTGCCCGGCCTGCACAACCTTGCCTTCGACGTGTCGTCCACCATCCCGCCGTCGAGTTGGTACGGCACGCTCCTCAAGGGTGTCTTCAACTTCAGCCCCGAGACCACGTGGCTGCAGGCGGTGGCGTGGATCGGTTACGTCGTGCCGACGATGGTGTTGTTCTTCCGGCCCCATGGTCAGCGCAGCCGCGCTGATGCGGGTTCTTCGTCCACGCCGACGGCGCACCGCGACGCGGTGCCCGTCGCCTGATCGCAGGAGCAATTCATGCGTCTCGCCCCGCGTTGGTTCGTCGCGCCCGCCGTGGCCCTGGTTGCAGTCAGTGGTGCCGCGTGCAGTTCGTCGGACGCGAACGCCATCGCCGTCCGCTCGACCAAGACCGCGTGCGACATCGCCAAGACCGACCTCGCGGCCGGGAAGCTCAGCTTCGAGGTCAAGAACGATGGGAGCGATCCCACCGAGCTGTACGTCCTGGGCGAGGGGGACCGGGTGATCAGCGAGGTCGAGAACATCGGCCCGGGCACGTCCCGCACGTTGAGCGTCAACCTCAAGGCCGGGAAGTACACGCTGGCGTGCAAGCCGGGCCAGACCGGCGACGGCATCAAGCAGGCGATCACGGTCACGGGAAGCGGGGGCACGGAGGGGGCGGCCGGGAAGGCGGCGGACGGCGAGTCCGAGGTCGACGCCCACGAGTACGCCTTCAGCTTCCATCAGCCGCCCGCCTTCAGCGCGGGCGACGCCATCAAGTTCGAGCTGAACAACGGCGGCAAGGAGTCGCACGAGTTCGAGGTGCTGGGGCCCGACGGCAACGCCGTCGGCGAGATCGCCGAGGTCGCGCCGGGCAAGACGGGGGAGGCGACCCTCGAGCTCGAGCACGCCGGTACGTACACCTACCAATGCGAGGTGAAGGCGGCCGACGGCCAGCCCCACTCCTCGAAGGGAATGAAGGGCACCTTCACCGTCACCTGAGCTCGACGCTATGAAGTGAGGTGTGACGCTCACTCCTCGCCAGCTCAACCGGGCCACGCTGGTGCGCCAGCTCCTGTCCCACCGCGAGCGCATGCGTGCGGTGGAGGGACTGCGGCGGATCATGGCGGTGCAGGCACAAGAGCCGGCGTCGCCGTACATCGCCCTGTGGAACCGGGTCGCCGGGTTCGACGCCACCGAGCTGGACGCCGCCTACAAGGACCACGAGGTCATCAAGGCGACGCTGATGCGCATCACCCTGCACGCCGTGGTCGCCGACGACTACCCGGCGTTTCACCACGCCATGGTCAGCTCGCTGCGGGGCTCGCGCCTGCTCGACCGGCGCTATCAGGACACCGGGCTCACCGTGGCCGACGCCGACGCGCTGCTGCCCGACGTGCTCGCCTTCACGACGGAGCCGCGCACCAACGCCGACGTCGAGCGGTGGCTCACCGAGCGCTTCGGCGTGGCCAAGAACCGGGCGTGGTGGGCGCTACGCACGTTCGCTCCTGTCGTGCACGTGCCCACCGGCGCGCCGTGGTCGCACGGGCCCCGGCCGGCGTACGTCACCGCCCGCACCAAGCCACGGGCCGGTGACTCCGGTCCCTCGGTGCAGTGGTTGGTGCGGCGCTATCTCGAGGCGTTCGGCCCGGCCACCCCGCAGGACATCGGCCAGTTCACCCTGCTGCGCATCCCGGTGATTCGCGCCGCTCTCGACGCCTTGGCCGACGCGTTGGTCACGTACGAGGGACCCGACGGGCGCGCGCTGCTCTACGACGTCGCCGGCGCGCCGCTGCCCGACGACGACGCGCCCGCGCCACCGCGCCTGCTGGCCATGTGGGACCTGACGCTGCTGGCGTACGCCGACCGCAGCCGTATCATCCCGCCCGAATACCGCGCCCACGTGATCCGCAGGAACGGCGACGTGCTGCCGACGTTGCTGGTCGACGGCCACGTGGCCGGCGTGTGGCGCGCCGTCGAGGGCGGCATCGAAGCGACCGCGTTCCACAAGCTGCGGCGCGCCGACTGGGACGGACTGGCCAAGGAA
>JAFATL010000397.1 GCA_019243975.1 Actinomycetota bacterium
GGGTGGCAAGAAGAAGATCTGCATCTTCTGCAAGGACCACACCGACTGGGTCGACTACAAGGACGTCAACCTGCTCCGTCGCTTCATGAGCGACCGGGGCAAGATCCGCGCCCGGCGCGTCACCGGCAACTGCGCGCAGCACCAGCGTGAGGTGGCGGTGGCGATCAAGACGGCGCGCGAGCTCGCACTGCTTCCCTACACGCAGCGCACCGTGAGCGAGCGCGGTCCCGGCCGGGGCGGCGGGCGCGGCCCTGGCGGTCCTGGGCGGGGCGGGCCGCCGGCTGGCGGCGACCGCGAGGCACCCACGTTGAGCGCGGGCCTCGCTGACGACGAGGCTGAGAGCGGCGACGGTGGCGAAGACCTCGACGACCTTGTCAGCGTGCCGGTGGCCGAGGAGGACGACGAATGAAGGTCGTCCTGCGCGCCGACGTCGACAACGTCGGCAAGAAAGGCGACATCCTCGATGTCGCCGACGGGTTTGCCCGCAACTTCCTCATCCCCAAGGGCCACGCCTTCCGCGCCACCGCTGGTGTCGAGAAGCAGGCCGCGTCAATGCGCCGCTCGCGCGACGTCGCGGATGCCAAGGAGCGCGAAGCGGGCGAGGCCATCGCGCGCGTGCTGGTGCCGACGGTGATCCGCGTGCCCGCGCGCGCCGGTGGCGAGGGCCGGCTGTTCGGTTCCGTCACCAGCGCCGACCTCGTCGACGCGGTCAAAGCGCAGACCGGCATCGAGCTCGATCGCCGGCGCGTGCACCTCGACGACGCGATCAAGAGCGTCGGCACCCACGAGGTGCCGGTGAAGCTGCACTCCGACGTCGAGTTCCGCATCACCGTCGAGGTCGTCCCGGAGTAGGCCTGCCGTTCGCCTCCGGCGAAGTTGTCACTGCCCGGCGGTACGCTCCGAACATGTGTTTGGAGCGTGTGGACAACCGACCCGGAAGTCCACCGGCAATCCCCAACAAAGACCCCCTTACCTTCCCCAGGCTCGGGCGGGCAGGGTAGGCGGCCGTGGTCCAGTCAATCGACGAGGCCCGGCGGCGCCAAACGGGGGGCGGTGGCCGGGTTCCACCGCACAACCTGCAGGCCGAGGAGTCGCTTCTCGGCGCCATGCTGCTGTCGAAGGACGCCATCGCAGCTGCGGTCGAGGTGTGCGGTGTCGACGACTTCTACAAGCCTGCCCACGCGCACATCTTCGAAGCGATCACGTCGCTTTACATCCAAGGTGAGCCGGCCGACCCCGTCACGGTCGCCGACGAGCTTCGACGCGCGGGGCTCATCGAGGCGATCGGTGGGCCCGCAACGCTCATCTCGCTGCAGGCCAACACGCCGGCCACGTCCAACGCGGGGCGGTACGCGTCGATCGTCGAAGAGCACGCGCTGTTGCGCCGTCTCATCGGTGTTGCAGGCGAGATCGCGGAGATGGGCTACGACGCGCCGGGCGACGTAGCCGATGCCGTCGACCGCGCCGAGGGTCTGGTCTTCGGTGTTGCGCAGCGCCGCCTGACCGACACGGTCAAGCCCATCCGCGATCTGCTGTCGGAGAGCCTCGACCGTCTCGAAGCGCTTTACGGCCGCGGCGAGGCGATCACGGGCGTGCCCACCGGCTACCTCGACCTCGACCAGCAGTTGGCCGGCCTGCAGCCATCCAACCTGGTCATCATCGGGGCCCGGCCCGCAGCCGGTAAGACGTCGGTTGCGCTCGGCATGGCCGCCCACGCGGCGATGCACGCGCACGAACCGGTGCTGATCTTCTCGCTCGAGATGAGCCACCTCGAGATCACGCAGCGACTCTTGTGCGCGGAGGCGCGCGTCGACGCCACCCGGATGCGCAACGGCCGCCTGCACGAGAGCGACTGGCCCAAGATCAGCCACGCCATCGGTCGCTTGGGCGAAGCGCCGATCTTCATCGACGACAACCCGATGGTCACCGTCATGGACATCCGGGCCAAGGCCCGTCGCATGAAGAGCCGCGAAGGCGGGCTCGGGCTGATCATCATCGACTACATCCAGCTCATGTCGGGCCGCGGCAACGCCGAGAACCGTCAGGTCGAAGTGTCGGAGATCAGCCGCGCCCTCAAGATCCTCGCCCGCGAGCTCAACGTCCCCGTCATCGCCCTGTCGCAGCTGTCACGAAACCTCGAGATGCGCGCCGACAAGCGCCCCGTCCTCGCCGACCTTCGTGAAAGTGGATCTCTGGAACAGGACGCCGACGTCGTGATGTTCATATATCGCGACGAGATGTACAACCCGGAGTCTCCCGATCGCGATACGGCGGAGTTGATCGTGGCCAAGCACCGCAATGGCCCGACGGGTACCACGCACCTTGCGTTCCTGAAGCAGTTCACCCGCTTCGAGAACATGGCAAAGGTCTAAGGCACCCTCGTCCGCAGCCAGTCGATGATGGCGTCGAGGGCCTGACGGCGGTGGCCGTGCAGGTAGTGGGCGGCGCCCGCGATCTCGACGTAGTCCTTGTCCTGCGCAGCAGACGCCTCGTAGATGGCGCGGGCCTGG
>JAFATL010000438.1 GCA_019243975.1 Actinomycetota bacterium
TTGGTGATCTGGGGGATGTAGGTCTTGAGGTCGGCGCCGGCCATGAACGCGTCACCCGTGCCGGTGATGATCGCCACCCACGCGTCGTCGTCGTTCTTGAACTTCCGCCACGCCCCGGCGAGATCGCGGAAGTGGTACATGTCGAGCGCGTTGCGCGCCTCGGGCCGGTCGATGGTGATGAGGACGATGTGGTCGTCGTCCTGCTCGTAGTGGATGGGCATTGATCAGGGGTCCTTTGGGAGGCCGAGCAGGCGCTCGGCGATGACGTTGCGTTGGATCTCGCTGGTGCCGCCGGCGATGGTGAGGCAGCGGGACCAGAGGAGGCCGTTGACCCACGCCGCCGCGGCACCGTCGTTGGCAGCTGCTTGCGGGCCGAGGAGCGAAAGGCCCACCTCGGGGACGCGCTGGTCGTGCTCGACGCCGAGCAGCTTGCGCACGCTCGCTTCGGGGCCGTGCTCGGCGCCGCCCAGGGAGCGCAGCGTCGTGCGCAGCGCCAGCAACGCGAGAGCCTGCGCTTCGACGACCAGGCCACCGACTTCGTCGAGCACGAGTGCGTCGTCGGCGTGGCCGAGCTCGGTCACTGACTGCAGCACCGACTCGACACCCGGACCCATGCCGGAGCCGCCGCTCATCGACACTCGCTCATTCTCGAGCGTCGTGCGGCTCACGCCCCAGCCAGCGTCGACCGGCCCGACCACGCACTCGTCGGGCACGGGCACGCCGTCGAGGAACACCTCGTTGAACATCGACGCTCCGGTGATCTCGCGCAGCGGGCGGATGTCGATGCCGGGCGCCGACATCTCGACGAGGAAGCAGGTGATGCCGTCGTGCTTGGGCGCGTCCGCCAGCGATGTCGTGCGAGCCAGGCAGATGCCCCAGTCCGCGTCCTTTGCCATCGACGTCCACACCTTCTGGCCGGTGATGCGCCAGCCCCCTTCGGCCCGTTCGGCCCGCGTCGTGAGCGAAGCGAGGTCCGACCCCGCGCCTGGTTCGCTGAACAGTTGGCACCAGGCGATCTCACCTCGCAACGTCGGCGGGATGAACCGCTCCTGCTGCTCAGGCGTGCCGTGGGCGATCAGCGTCGGCAGCACCCAGGCGCCGACCTGCAGATGGGGACGGCGCACGCGCGCGGCGCGGAACTCGTCGTCGATGATCAGCTGCTCGACGGGGTCAGCATCGAGACCCCACGGCGCCGGCCAGTGGGGCACGAGGTAGCCGCTGTCGGCCTGGCGAGCCCGGCGCTCCTCGCCTCGTACCTCGGCGATCTCCGCCACTGCGGCGTGCGCCCGCACGCGGCGGGGGTCGTCGTCGCCGGGCAGGTCGACGTGCAGCGTGCGGCGTTCGCCGGCGATGGCACGTCGAGCGACAGCCGCGCGCGCATGCGCAGGGGACTCGAACAACGCGGCGGTGCCCATGGCCCGCTTCAGGTACAGGTGGGCGTCGTGCTCCCACGTGAAGCCGATGCCACCGAGCACCTGGATGCAGCTCTTGGTGGCGCGCACCGCCGCGTCGGGCGCGACTGCCGCGGCGAGAGCGGCGGCGAACGGCCCTTCGGCCGGGTCGGATGCGGCGCGGGCCGCGTCCCATGCCAGTGCGCGCGTGCGTTCCAGCGACACGAGCATGTCGGCGCACCGGTGCTTGATGGCCTGGAATTGCCCGATGGGCCGGCCGAACTGCTGGCGTTGACCCGCGTAGGTCGACGCAGTGGCGACGCACCAGTCGATGACGCCCACCGCTTCGGCGGCGACGAGCACGGCGGCGAGTTGGGCCACGCGCCCGTCGGGAAGCGCCAGGGGACGACCATCGCCCGACGGCGTCACGTTGGCGACGCGCCGGGTGTCGTCCACGCTCACCCGGGGCTCGACGGCGGCCTCGTCGGCCGTGAAGGCGCGCCACTCCCCGTCGACCGGCAGCACGAACACCTCGGCCGTGGCGCCGCTCAACACCGGCGCGCCCGACGCCAGCCCCACCGCGGCGGGCGGACCGATCAGGTCGTCGGCGCCCCCTTCCGACAGCAGCACGGACGCCAGCACCGTCGACAGGAACGGCCCCGGTGCCACCACCCGGCCCAGCTCCTCCACGACGATCGCCGCCTCGGCCACGCCGAAGTCGACCGCCAACCGCGTCCAGCCCAGTTCGACCAGCTCGTCCCAGAACGGGGGCAGCCCTTCGGTCTCGGCCTCGAGCAGGGCGCGGGGGACCGACGCGGGGCAGCGGGCCTCGGCCCACCGCCGGGCGGTGCGATGCAGCTCGACGTGCTCCTCGCTGATGCCGGTCGGCACGGCGAGATCCTGGCACAGCGGCCCGTCATATAACGCATGCGTCACCAGACCGGTAGCGTGAGCGCCATGAGTCCCCGCGAGGCCGTCATCGTCGACGCCGTGCGCACACCAATCGGTCGGCGCAACGGCTCGCTCGCCACCTTCCACCCCAACGACCTGCTGGCCGTGCCGCTGAAGGCTCTCATCGAACGCACCGGCGTCGACCCCGGCGTGATCGACGACGTGGTGGGCGGGTGCGTGAGCCAGGTGGGCGAGCAGTCGACCAACACCACTCGCAACGGCTGGATCGCGGCCGGTCTGCCCTGGCACGTGCCGGCCACGACGGTGGACCGCCAGTGCGGGTCGAGCCAGCAGGCCGTGCACTTCGCCGCCCAGGGCGTGATGGCCGGCAGCTACGACATTGCCATCGCGTGCGGTGTCGAGGTGATGTCGCGAGTACCGCTGGCGTCGAACGCCCGCGGCGGCGACGGCCCGTTCAGCCAGGGGTTCATGGCCGCGGTCGACGGCAAGCTGCTGACCCAGTTCGAGTGCAGCCAGATCCTGGCCGACAAGTTCGGCATCACGCGCGAGGACATGGACGAGTTCTCGCTGCAGAGCCACCAGCGAGCCGCCGTCGCCACCGACGCCGGCAAGTTCGCCAACGAGATCGTGCCCGTGAAGCTGCCCGACGGCCGCGAGATGACGGCCGACGAGGGCATCCGCCGCGACACGTCGTTGGAGCGGTTGGCCGCGCTGCCGTCGGCGTGGAACGAGACCACGCCCGGCATCACCGCCGGCAACGCGTCGCAGGTGTCCGACGGCGCCGCCGCCATGTTGATCGCCGACCGCGAGACCGCCGAACGGTTGGGCCTTCCGATCCGCGGTCGCTTCGTGCACCTGTCGGTGGGCGGTGATGACGCCGTCAACGTGCTGTCGGCGCCCAACCCGGTGACGCGACGCATGCTCGAGCGCACCGGCATGAAGATCGACGAGTTCGACGCCGTCGAGTGCAACGAGGCGTTTGCCGCCATCGCGTTGATGTGGGCCAAGGAGTTCCAGCCCGAGTCCGAGCGCTACAACGGCTGGGGCGGCGCCATCGCCATCGGCCACCCGCTCGGGGCCAGTGGCGTGCGCATCATGACGACGCTGCTCAACCGGCTGGAGGACGGCGGCGGCCGCTACGGGTTCCAGACCATGTGCGAGGGCGGCGGCATGGCCAACGCCACGGTGATCGAACGTCTGAGCTGAACCACGACGCGAGGGGGACAACGTGAGGGAGCACCGCTACTCGATCGACATGCCGCACTCGGCCAAGCGCATCTGGACGCTGATGCAGGACTACCCGCGCTGGGCCGACTACGCGCCGATGGTGATCAAGGTGGAGGTGATCCACCCCGGTGACGCCGGCGGCAACGGCCTGCTGCGGCGGGTCACCTACAAGATGCCGTTCGGCCGCGAAGGTTGCGCCATCGAGCTGGTGACCGACGTGGTGCCCGAGGGTGGCTACACGTACCGCATGGTCGGGCGCCAGGCCGGCCAGGACCAGACCGGCAAGGTCACCCTCGAGGCGATCAGCCCCGACAAGACGCGGCTGCACTTCGAGGAGCGCTACCACCTCGACAAAGCGCCGTTCAAGTGGTTCGAGGGCCAGATCTACGGCTTCATCAACAAGCAGAACGAGAAGTCGATGCAAGCGCTGTCCGACTACCTCACCGCCCATCCCGAGTACGCCGCACCCACCTCGTAGTGACAGTCGAAACGGGCCTTCGGCGGCCCGTTTCGACTGACAGTTCCTCAGCCGGCGGTGATGGTGGTGAGGTCGTCGCCGAGGACGATGTCGCCGGTGAAGTGGGCCGCCGCCTGGGCGCGCCACTCGTCTTCTTGGCCGGGCAGCAACGGTGGGACGTAGTGGGTGAGCACGAGGGTCTTCACGTTGGCGCGCGCCGCGGTCTGGGCGGCCTGTTCGACGGAGGAGTGGTAGTCGAGGATGTCCTGCAGCCGTTGGTTGGGGATCAGCTTCACCAAGTCGGCGCGGATGACCGTCTGCACGTAGAGGTCGGCGTCCTGGCACAGCGCGTCGAGGCCAGGGCACGGCACGGTGTCGCCGGCCAGCGCCGCGACGGTGCCGGCGTGCTCGATGCGGTAACCGACGGTCGGCGCCACCGGACGGTGGTCGGTTTCGTGCACGACGACGTGCGCGCCGGCGACGACGAGCGCGTCACCCGGCCGGACCTCGGTGACGTCGATGGCAGGTCGGTAGTCGAGGTCGGCGTGGTGGTCGAGGCGGTACTGCTGGTCGAGGGCCAGCATGTTGAGCACCGCGTCGACGACCTGCTGCGTCCCCGGCGGCCCGTAGACGCGCAGCGGTGTCTCGGTCGACGTCATCACCCACTGGGTCGTGATGACGTCGTTGAGGTCGGAGATGTGGTCGCTGTGCAGGTGCGTCAGCAACACCGCCGACAGCGCGACCGGCATCACACCGGCGCCCGCCAACCGCATCACCACGCCGCGGCCGCAGTCGAGGAGCAACGAGGCGGCGCCGGCGCGCACGAGGGTGGACGGGCCGGCCCGGTCGGGGCTCGGCAGCGGACTGCCCGTGCCGAGCAGGGTGACGGAGATCACGCCGGCAGCCCGTGGGCGGCGCGCGCGTCCGGCGTGTCTTCGATGACCTCCCAGGTCTTGAGGAAGCCGCCCACGACCGTCGCCGCCCAGATCACGGTGATCTTCGCCTCGACGTCGTCGGGAAGCTCCAGATGCGATCCCGTCGTGTGGCCGAGCACGGCCGCCTCGTGGGTGCCGTCGACGATCACGTGCGGGTAGATGACGTAGTGGGGGAACGACTCGAAGTAGCCGCGCCACGCTTCGATGTTGGCCGAGCGGCCCGCCAGCGGTTGCTCGTCGAGCACCTTCAGGCGGTGGTCTTCGGCCATGAGCCGGCCGAGCCCCTCGAGGTCGCCCCGGTTGATGCAGTCGATGAAGCTGATGACCGTCGGAACGGGAGCGAGCGACCGCGTGCGACGGCTCATGGGCGCGCTAGGCGGGCGGCGCGTCCAGCCCGGCCATGGCCCGGAACTCCTCAGTGGAGTTGACGTGGGGGAACGGGGCGTCGGGCACGGGCACGCCGAGCGCCGCGCAGAGCGGCTCCCAGCCGCTGCCCGCGGTGTAGTCGATCAGCCGTTCCGGCGGCACGGCCGCCCGCACGTGCGCGTTGTGCGCCTCGTAGGCCGCCTTGGCCGCGTCCTCCTTCTGCCAGTCAGGCGTGAACGTGGTGAACATCGCCTGGATCATTTCGTACCAGGCCGGGTTCTCCTTGGCCTGGTTCTCGATGGCGAGGAAGATCGTGTTGCTGGCGCTCTTCCACCACGCGTCGGCGCTGTCGCGCACCGACAGCAGCACGAGAGCGTCCGGATAATGCTCTGCAATCGGCTCCCACACCGACGCGCCCGGCCAGTCGACGGTGGCGACGTAGTCCTTGAACAACTCGTCCCAGTCGGTCGGCTTCCCGAGGGCGGCGTCACGCCACATCGGTACGTGCTCGGGGTGACCGAACACTTCGATCATGTGGTAGCAGGGTCCGCCCAGCAGCTGCTCGAGCGCCAGCTTCAACGAGTGCGTGCCCGTCCTGCCGAGCCCTGCCCCCACGACCCGCAACGTCATGTCGCCCTCCTCAGCGTCTTGGGAGCTTGATGGCCCGGTCAGCGATGATGTTCTTCTGCACCTCGGTCGTCCCCGCGCCGATCGACGTGTAGCGCTGGAACACGTAGAGCCGGTTCCACGTGCCGTTGTCGACCGCGTCGGGCGCGCCCTTCGCCATCATGCCGGCGGGGCCGAGCAGATCGACCGCCAGTTCCGCCAGCGTCTGCGCGAGGTACGACCACTGCAGCTTGGCGATGGGCACCTCGGGCCAGTTCGGCTCGCCTCGCAGGATCTTCGACAGGGCGCGGTAGTTCAGCAGCCGGGTGAACTCGATCTGCGTGTGGGCCCGGGCGATGCGCTCGCGCAGCTCCGGGTCCTGCAACGCGGTCGGGTTCACTGCCCGCGCCGACGCGATCATCGACTGCAGGTCGGCCTTCATGGCGATGGCCAGGCCGGCGGTGCCGACGCGCTCGTGGCCGAGCGTGCCCATGGCCACCTGCCAGCCGGCGTTCTCCTCGCCCAGGCGGTTGGCCACCGGGATGCGGGCG
>JAFATL010000664.1 GCA_019243975.1 Actinomycetota bacterium
CGAGACGTTCTGGTGGGCGCACGCCACGTTCCAGTTCATGGTCGAGCAGGTGGTCGACCGCTTCGACCGTCACCGGCTCACGCCGGCGGAGCGCGACCGCCTCTACCTCGAGGGCGTCGAGTGGTACCGCCGCTACGGCGTCAGCGACCGGGCCGTGCCCGCCGACCGCGATGCCTTCCAAGCGGAGTGGGACCGCGTGTGCACCGATGTGCTCGAGATGAACGACGCCGTGCGTTTCCTGCTCGACATCCTGAACGCGCCCCGGCTGCCGAAGTGGGACGCACGCGCCGGGTTTCCCGAGTGGTTCCTGCCGGTCGCCGACACGAAGCTGTTCCGTCGGATCTCGTCGGTGCCGTCGCGCCTGGCGGCGATCGGTGGCTTGCCCCCGGTTGTGCGCGGGCGGTTCGACATCCCCTGGACGCGGCGAGACGCGGCCGAGCTGCGACTGCTCGAGCGGACGGTCCAGACCACCTGGTGGATGTGGCCGGCCAAGGTCCGGTGGCAGCCGTGCGCGTTGGAGGGTTGGAAGCGCGCCGGCGGCCGCGCTCCCTGACCGTCAGGTCGGCGGTTCGAGGCGGGCGCGCAGGCCGCCGATGAGCGTGTCGAGCACCACGTCGGCTTCGGCGCGCGCGGCGACAGGGTCGGCCGAGCGGGCGATGTAGAGAGCGGCGCCGTAGAGGCCGCCGAGGGCGACGTGTGCCAGTGGCTCCACGGGAACGTTGGGGAGGAAGCTCTCGACCAGCGGCGTGAGCACGTTGCGCAGCATCGGCAGCTCGTTGTGCTCGATGGCGCCGTCCCAGACGTCCTGGGACAGCACGGGCACGCTGTCGAGGATCACGATGCGGCGGAATTCCGGCTCGAGGCACGCGTCGAGGAACGCCGACAAGCCCGCCCGCACGCCGGCCCACGGCTCCGGTCCGGCCAGCGCGGCGGCGACCACTCGTGACGCGATGTCGGCCTGCACCGCGTCGTAGACGGAGCGGAACAGCGCGTCCTTCCCGTCGAAGTGGTGGTACAGCGCACCCCGGGCCACGCCCGCCCTGGTGATGATCTCCTCGACCGAGGTCGCTGCGTAGCCCCGTTCGGCGAACAGCTCGCGGGCCACCGACACCAGCAACTGCCGGGTGGCCTCGGCCTGGCGTTCCCGCAGGGTCGGTTTGGCGCCCACGAGCCGAAGGGTACTGATTTGACTGTCAGTCGGTCACCGACCGATGATCGGTCTGTTCTCTCCGAAGGAGGTCCACATGCGGACGACGACCGCCCTCCCACCCGGCCAGCACGCCGTCGAGGGGTTCCCCCGCTTCGGCACCCACCTGCACTGGCCCCCGCCCGAGGTGCCGGAGGTCCCGGCGCTGCAGATCGGGGGCGCGGTGAAGGCGCCGTTCCCCTTCCCCCTGACCGAGCTGGCGGGGCTGCCCCGGCGGGAGATCACCGCCGACTTCCATTGTGTGGCCGGGTGGTCGGCCACCGGCCTGCGCTGGGAAGGCGTGCCGTTCGAGGACTTCTTCCGTCAGGTGATCGAGCCCGCGCTCCTCCCGGGCGTCACCGTCACCCACATCGCCTTCAGTGGTCTGGACGACTACCGGGTCGGCATCACGATCGAGGACGCTATGGAGCATGACGTCCTCATCGCCGAGCACCTCAACGGCGAGCCCATCGACGGTGACCACGGGGCGCCGGCCCGCCTCGTGAGCCCGCGGCAATACGGCTTCATCAACGTGAAGCACCTGTGCGCGATCGACGTGCACACGTCGGAGCCCAAGGACCGCTACATGGGTCACCCGACGAGCCAGCTGATGCTGCGCTTCTACACGCGTCATCCGCGCGCTCGGGTGTGGCACGAGGAACGTCACCGGTTCCTGCCGGCGCGGGCGGCCCGGCTGGTCGGGCGCCTCATCACGGGACGTCTCATGCGGGCCTGCAACCCGGACGACCGCCACTGATCTGAAGGGCCAGCCCAGGCCGTAAAATTGCTCCGTGCAACCGGCGGCGCGTCACCTGCTTCGAGCGAAGGACCTGGCCGACGCGCGGTACTTCGAACCGTTGACCGTGGCCGATCTGGCCGCCGCGGCCGCGCTGTCGCCCGCCCACTTCAGCCGCGAGTTTAAGCGAGCGTTCGGCGAGGCGCCCCACCAGTACCTGCTGACCCGGCGGCTGGAGCGGGCCGCCGCCCTGCTGCGCAACACCGACCGCAGCGTCACCGACATCTGCTTCGCCGTCGGCCTTGGCAGCTTGGGGTCGTTCACCACGAGCTTCCGTCGCGTGTACGGCGCGTCACCTGGTGACTACCGCGACTCGTTCCCGCCCGCCCGGCGCCACATCCGCATCCCCGGCTGCGTCGCCCAGGCCTACGGCCGCCCGCAGAACCGCACGTTTCGAGAAGTCGCCGCGTCCTGAGATCCGTACCGTCTCCTGCAGACCAAGGAGGACCAATGATCAAGATCGCCAACGCGCAGTTCTGGGTGCACGACCAGGACCAGGCACTCGACTTCTACACCCGCACCCTGGGCTGGGAGGTGCGCTCCGACGTGACGATGGAGGAGTGGCACTTCCGCTGGCTCGTCGTCGGCCCGCCCGGCCAGGAGGACGTCGGCCTGGTGTTGATGCCGGTGCCGCGTGCGCCAATGCTCGACGATGCCAGCGCCGACGCGCTGGCCGAGCTTGTCGCCAAGGGTGCGGGTGGCACCCTGTTTCTCGAGACCGACGACTGCCAGGCCTCCTACGACGAGCTGTCGGCGCGCGGCGTCGTGTTCAACGACCCGCCCACCCCACAGCCGTACGGCATCGACACGTCGTTCCGCGACCCGTCGGGCAACAACATCCGCTTGACGCAGGTGCTCGAGTTCTCGCTCGATCGTCGCTGAGTCGCTGAAGAGCTGCGCCGCCGGTCAGCGGCGCAGCTCTTCGAGCACGAAGC
>JAFATL010000690.1 GCA_019243975.1 Actinomycetota bacterium
AACGGCCCCATCGAGGTGGCCGAGCTCATGGCCACGTTCAGCCACGAGGAGCTCATCCTCAAGGACGCCCTCGGCCTCGGCAACGACACCGTCATCAACCCGTCGGGCGGCGCCCTCACCGGCCACGCCCTCATGGCGACCGGCCTCAACCGCATCGGTGAGGCGTTCCGCCAGATCAACCAGCAGGGCAAGTCGCGCGTGCTCGCCCACGCGACGTCGGGCCCGTGCCTGCAGCAGAACCTGGTCGCCGTTCTGGAAGGGGACAAGTAATGGAGCGCTGCGCTGTCGTCGGCATCGGCCAGACGAAGCACGCCAAGGTCCGCGACGACGTGTCGATGGCGGGCCTGCTGCGCGAGGCCGCCCGCCGCGCCCTCGACGACGCCGAGATGACCTGGAAGGACATCGACGCCGTCGTCATCGGCAAGGCCCCCGATCCCTTCGAGGGGATCATGATGCCGGAGCTGTACCTGGCCGACGCGCTGGGCTGCAGCGGCAAGCCGATCATGCGCGTGCACACGGCCGGCTCCGTCGGTGGGTCGACCGCCATCGTCGCCAGTCACCTGGTGCAGTCGGGCGTGCGCAAGAAGGTGCTCACCATCGGGTTCGAGAAGCAGTCCGAAGGCGACACCACGTGGGGCCTCGGCGGCGGTCGCTCCGGCTCCGTCGGCGCCGGCGGCTACTTCGCTCCCCACATCCGCTCGTACATCGACCGCTCCGGCGCCCCCGAGTACATCGGGTGGCAGGTGGCGGTGAAGGACCGCCTCAACGCGCTGAAGAACCCCTTCGCCCACCTGCAGATGCCCGACATCACCATCGAGATGGTGAAGGAGTCGCCGATGGTGTGGGCACCCGTGCACCGGCTCGAGTCATGCCCGACGTCGGACGGCGCGGCAGCCATGGTGCTGGCGAGCGAGGACGTCGCCGACCGGGCGTCGAAGCCGCCGGCGTGGGTGCACGGCACCGCTATCCGCAGCGAGCTGGGCCAGTTCCCCGGGCGCGACCCGGTGAACCCCAAGGGCGGCCAGGACACCGCGGCCGACGTCTACAAGCAGGCCGGCATCACCAACCCGCTCAGCGAGGTCGACGTGGTCGAGTGCTACGTGCCCTTCAGCTGGTACGAGCCCATGTGGATGGAGAACCTCGGCTTCGCCAACATCGGCGAAGGCTGGAAGCTCACCGACTCGGGTGCCACCGAGATGACGGGTGAGCTGCCGGTCAACCCGTCGGGCGGCGTGCTGTCGTCGAACCCCATCGGTGCCTCCGGCATGCTGCGCTTCCTCGAGGCTGCGCTGCAGGTGCGCGGTCTTGCCGGTGAGCATCAGATCGACGGGGCCCGCACCGCAGTCGGCCACGCCTACGGCGGGGCGGCCCAGTTCTTCGCCATGTGGGTGGTCCGCAGCGAGAAGCCATAGGTACCGGTGGCTGATCGCACACCGGTCATCTGTGGCATCGGGCTGAGCGACTACCCGGTCGCGCCCGAGCTCGACTCACGCCAACATCACGTCCTCGCCCTGCAACGGGCGATGGCCGACAGCGGCGTCAAGAAGGCCGACATCGACGGCTACATGTGCGCCGGCGGCGGCATGGACCGCACCGATGACGCCGTGTCGATGGCGGAGTACCTCGGCATCGACCACCGCTTCATCGACGGGACGATGGTCGGCGGCTCGACGTTCGAGTTCTACGTGCAGCACGCGGCAGCGGCCATCCGCGACGGCCTGTGCGACACCGTCGTCATGACCTACGGGTCGAACCTGCTGTCGGCCCAGGGGCGCATGCTCGGTACGCGCGGGTTCTACGAGGCCAATGCCCGCGTGCCCGGCAACCTGCAGTACGAGGCGCCCTACGGCAACGTCCTCATCGGCGCGTATGCGATGGCGGCGCGCCGCCACATGCACGAGTTCGGTACCACGCCGGAGCAGCTGGCCGAGATCGCGGTGGCCGTGCGCGGGCACGCCGCGCTCAACCCCAACGCGCTGTACCGCGACCCGATCACCGTCGACGACGTCGTGAACTCGCGCATGATCGCCGACCCGCTGCACAAGCTCGACTGCTGCGTGATCTCCGACGGCGGTGGTGCGGTCATCATGACCACGGCCGAGCGGGCGCGCGACCTGCCGCAGCCGCCCGCCTACGTGTTGGGCGCGGCCGGTGCGATGACCCATTGGAACATCAGCCAGATGGGCGACTTCACCCAGACGGCGGCAGCCAAGAGCGGGCCCGAGGCATTTCGTCAGGCCGGCGTCACGCCCGCCGACATCGACACCATCCAGTTCTACGACAGCTTCACCATCACGGCCCTGCTGATGCTGGAGGACCTCGGCTTCTGCCCGAAGGGCGAGGGCGGGCGCTTCGTGCAGGGCGGCACCCTCTCACTCGGCAGCAAGCTGCCGCTCAACACCGACGGCGGCGGGCTCAGCTCGTGCCACCCGGGCATGCGCGGCATCTTCCTGTTGATCGAAGCGACGCGGCAGCTGCGGGGTCAGGGTGGCGAGGCCCAGGTGCCCGACTGCGAGCTGGCGCTGGCGTGCGGCTCAGGCGGCTGGCTGTCGTGCATCGGCACCGTGATCCTCGGAAAAGAGCACCCCTGATGGCGTTGCAAGTCATCGCCGACGGCGCGCCGGGCGCCCCGCCCATCGAGGGACGCCCGCTGCCGGCGGCCGACAACTTGTCGGAGGCGTACTGGTCGGCGGCCGCGGAAGGGAAGCTGCTGTTCCAGGAGTGCCCGGCCTGCGGCAACCGCCAGTTCTATCCCCGGTCGCTGTGCATCGCGTGCGGTGAGACGCCGGAATGGAAGGAGGCGTCGGGCCGCG
>JAFATL010000753.1 GCA_019243975.1 Actinomycetota bacterium
GGGGCTCCTCGGGGCGGCGCATGACGGCGGCCAGGGCCTTGGGGTCGTTGCCGGGCGTCTGGGCGAACCGGCTGAACGCCTGGGCCAGGGGATGGGTGGGCTCTTCGAGACCCTCGATGGCCCGGGCCACGGGCTCGTGGTCGCCCGCAGTCAACAGGTTGGTGCCGACTCCCCCGGCCACCAACCGCCCGAATCGCTCCGGCATCCGGGACGCCAACCCGAGGAGGACCCGTGCGCCCAGCGAGAAGCCGATGGCGTCGACCTCGCCCTCGGCGGGGAGCACGTCTGCCACTCCCGACTCGAGATCCGCGTAGGCCGCCGGGTCGTGCGGCTTGTCGGCGTTGCCGTGACCCAACAGGTCGACCTCGATCACGCTCCGACCGGCGTCGGCCAGCAGGTCGACCCACCCCGGCTCCCGCCAGTTGCGTTCGAACGAGGACGCGAAGCCATGGACCAGGAGCACGGGAGCCGTTCGCATGGAGCGGACACTACGGGAAGGCACGCGTGGGCCACCGACTAGGTTGATGCGCGGTGTCACGCAGGATCGAGATCGAGCTGACGAGCGCGCGCGACGACGGAACGTGGACGTGGCGCGCCGCGGGCGCCAAGCAGCCCAAGGGCGTCCTCGACGCCGGCATCCTCTACGCCGGCGCCAAGGTGGGCGATGTTGTGCGGGCCGATGCCGAGTTCGAACTCGATGGCATCACGGTCACGGCAGTGCTCGCGCCCAAGGAGAAGAAGGAAGGCAGCGACCGGTTGACGGTGCTGGGACCTGACCGCAAGGACCCGCCGCCCATCACCAGCTCCCTCGTCGCCAAGCGGCCCGGCAGCGGGCCCCGGCGCGACCGCGATCGTGATCGCGACAGGGACCGCCCACCCCGTGACCGCGACCGCGGTCCCCGCCCGCCGCGCGACCGCGACGGCGGCGCACCGCGCGACGGCGAACGTCCGGGCCGGACACGTGGTGAGCGTCCGGCTCGCGGTGATGGTCCGCGTGGTGAGCGACCCGCGCGCGGCGATGGCCCTCGACGCGAGCGACCGCCCCGTCCCGACCGCGGCGCCAGCGACGCACCGCCCAAGCCGAAGCCCAAGCGCCTGAGCCCGGGCTCGAACCACCGGCGGGCCGTGCTCGACAGCCTGCCGCCCGAGCAGCGGGCGGTCGCCGAGCAGCTGGTGCGGGGCGGCATGCCGGCGTTGCGCCAGAGCATCGCCACCCAGAACGAGCAGGCCAAGGCCGAAGGGCAACCGCAGATCACCGCCGAGCCGCTGCTGGCGATGGGTGAGGAGCTCCTCCCCCGCCTCAAGACCGCCGAGTGGATGGACCGCGCGGAAGCGGCCGCTGCCATCGTCGACGAGATCGGCCTGCGCGACCTCCGCTCGGTCGTTGCCAGCGCCGAGCCCGCCGCGCGTGACGACGCCAGTCGCCTGCTCGCCAGCACACTGCGCGACGCGCTGACGCGACGCGTGAAGGCTGACGAAGAGGCATGGGTCGCGGAGATCGGCGGCGCCCTCGACGACAACCGCGTGGTGCGGGCGCTGCGCGTCTCGACGCGCGGACCGGAGCCCGGTAGCCGCCTGCCGGCCGAACTCGCGTCGCGCCTGGCCGACGCGGCCAGCGCGGCGATGTCGCCGGAAACCGTGGCCGATCGCTGGGTCACCCTCATCGACGCGGTGAGCGCATCACCGGTGCGCCGCTCGGTGAAGCCGGTGGGGCTGCCGGCTGACGCGCCGGCGTCGCTCACCGACGCAGCCAAGGCGGCGGCCGGCCAGATCCCCGCGCTGGCGTCACTGCTCGGCCTGCCGATGCCGCCGCCCCCGGGCGCGGCCCGCAAGCCACCGCCCAAGCCGGGCGCCAAGCCCACACCGCCGCCTCCCCCTCCCCCGCCGCCGCCTCCTCCTGCCGACGCGGCCGACCCTGCCGACACGGCTGACGCGGCCGAAGAGGTCGCGCACTGAAGTTTCTCGCTCCTCGTGCCGATACACAGGGCGGGGCAACTGGAGGAGAGTCAGATCATGAGCAAGACGTGCGCGCCGTGGCATCCCAGCGGCGAAGAGCTGGAGCGCATCCTGGACGAGCTACGGCCGATCGTCGCCGAGTTCGCCCGTAAGGCCCGGGCTGCCGGCCTCAGCGGCAAGTAGCACCGAGTCCGCCCGGGCCACGTAGCGATTGCGGCTGCGGCTGCACTCCTCGTCCCATCGGGCGCCGCAGCTGGCGCACGCGCAGCTGTCGACGTTCACGGCGCCGACGTAGAGCCGATCGACGTCGTAGGAGTTGCAGAAGGGGCACTGGAAGTGCTCACCGTCTGGCTCCCTCTCAGCCGACACACAAGAGAGCGTACCGAGTGTTCGCCTAGGGTCACCGCATGGTCGAATACGAGCAGCACGGTCGGGTCGCCCTTCTGACGATCAATCGTCCCGAGGCGCGCAACGCGGTGGACGGCGACGTCGCCAACGGCATGGAGGCGGCCATCGACCGCCTCGAGGACGACGACGAGACGTGGGTCGGCATCGTCACCGGCGCCGGTCCGGTGTTCTCCGCCGGGGCCGACCTCAAGGCGATCTCGGCCGGCAAGGCAGGCGAGTTGCAGACGCAGCGGGGCGGCTTCGCCGGCATCGCCCAGCGCGAGCGGACCAAGCCGATCATCGCCGCGGTGGACGGGCCCGCCCTCGCCGGTGGCTGCGAGATCGTGCTGTCGTGCGACCTGGTGGTGGCCTCGACCGCGGCCGCCTTCGGCATCCCCGAGGTCAAGCGCTCGCTGGTGGCGGCGGCCGGTGGCATGTTCCGCCTTCCGCGCGCGCTCGGGCCCAACGTCGCCATGGAAGCCGCCCTCACCGGTGACCCCATCC
Source organism: Actinomycetota bacterium (assembly GCA_019243975.1). Taxonomy (GTDB): domain Bacteria; phylum Actinomycetota; class Acidimicrobiia; order Acidimicrobiales; family JAFATL01; genus JAFATL01. The sequence continues at coordinate 2,848 of JAFATL010000753.1, forward strand.
CCGCCCAGCGCGCGTACGAACTCGGCATGGTCAACGAGCTGGTCGAACCGGGTGAGGCCGTCAAAGCGGCGTTGGCGTTGGCCGAGCGCATCTGCGCCAACGCGCCCGTGGCCGTACGTGAGACACGCAAGATCGTGCGCGCCGCGTTCACCAACGACGACGACACGCTGTGGGAGTTGACGGGCAACGCCATGATGACGGTGGCCCGCACCGAAGACTTCGCCGAGGGGCCGCGCGCGTTCATCGAGAAGCGCCCGCCGGAGTGGAAGGGGAAGTAGCGCTCCCCTACGACGCCGTGCGCCCGGTGTAGGCGAGCAGCTTCTCCTGCGGCGACGCGTCGTCGCCGACCTTGATCTCCGGCTTGAACATGCC
>JAFATL010000757.1 GCA_019243975.1 Actinomycetota bacterium
AGGCCCCGAACGGCGAACTTGCTGGCCGCGTACGGCGCGGTGCCGGGCGACACGAACACGCCGTCGATCGAGGAGATGTTGACGATCGACCCGCCGCCCGCCGCCTTCATGGGCTCGATCACCGCCTTGATGCCGAGGAACGCGCCCAACTCGTTGACCCGGAAGATGCGCAGGTAGTCGTCGACCGACGTGTCTGCCAAGGCGGCGAGATGCAGGAGAGCTGCGTTGTTCACGAGTACGTCGACGCGGCCGAAGCGCTCGACGACCGTGCTGACGGCGGCGGTCCAGTCGGCCTCGTTGCTCACGTCGCAGTGGACATAGATGGCATCGCCACCGATGTGCTTGGCCACCGGCTCGCCGAGGTCGTCCTTCACGTCGAACAGCGCCACCTTGGCGCCGTGGCTCGCCAGCAGGCGGGCCGTCACCTCACCCGTCCCCCGGCTCGCCCCCGTGACGATGGCGACCTTGCCGGTCAGCCGTCCGGCCATCTCCGATGCTCTGCCGCCGGCCATCTCCGATGTCATGGCGCGCACGCTATCGGTAGAGTCCCGCGCCATGGCTGGTCCCGTGTTCACCGGTGTCGGCGTGGCGATCGTGACGCTGTTCGACGACGGCGGCGCTGTCGACGCCAAGGCCACGGCCGACCTGGCCGCACAACTGGTCGACCTCGGCATGCAGGCCGTCGTCGTCGCCGGGTCCACCGGCGAAGCGGCATCACTGAATGTCGACGAGCGCACCGCAGTGATCCAAGCGGTGAAGGGGGCCGTGACCACCGTGCCCGTCATCGCCGGCACGGGCGGGCCGTCGGCCCGTCAGGCCATCGCCTTTACCCGGGCTGCAGTCGACGCCGGCGCCGACGCTGTGCTCTCACTGTCGCCCCCCGGCAGCGCCGATGTGCGGCCGTACTACGACGCCGTGGCCGAGGCGGCCGGCGACGTGCCCCTGCTGGCGTACCACTTTCCCGCCGTGTCGGCGCCCGGGTTCCCCGTCGACGTGCTGCTCGACCTGCCCGTCGAAGGATGCAAGGACTCGAGCGGCAGCCCGGATCGGTTGCTGGAGACGCGCGACACGTGGAACGGCCCGCTCTACGTCGGCTCGTCGGCGCTGCTGTCGATGGCCGGCCCGCTCGGGTGCGCGGGCGCCATCCTCGCCCTGGCCAACGCCTACCCCGAGCGCTGCATCCAGGCGTTCGAGGGCGACGCGGTCGCGCAACTCGACCTGGCCGGGCCGCACCGGCGCGCCGCCGGCCGCTTCCCCGCCGGCATCAAGGAGCTGACAGCTGAGCGCTTCGGCACGCCCACCGCCACCCGCATGGGTTAGAGCGACGCCCAGAACTCCTCGAGCACGGCGGCGCCACCCTTGGGGTCGGACACCGCCCACCAGTGGCCTTGGCCGGGCAAGTCGACGACACGCGCGCCCGCGCGTTCAGCGGAGCGGCGGGCCGACGTCTCACTGAGGAACGGGTCGTCGCTCGGGATGATCACCATCCCGGGCTTGGGGATGTTCTCGAACGCCGGACCCCACTCCTCGTGCACCTTGGTGGCCGAGCGGTACAGCGACAGGATCGAGTCGGCCATGGTGCGGTCGAAGGCCCGGCAGATGTTGAGGGCGGACTCCGGCGACATACCGAGCGAGGTGTACAGCGCGGCCCGGTCCTCGGCCGACGTCGCCAGCTGCCCGTCCATGAACTCCTCGCCCTGGCCCGGCGTCTGCCAGATCTTCGCGAACTCGTGCCACTCGAAGTCGACGTCGGCCAGGCCGGCGGCGTCGGTCACCCAACTGCGAACGAGGTCGGGACGCAGGCTGACCAGGCGCAGCGTGAACCCACCGCCCCAGTCGTGACCGACCAGGTGGACGTTGCCGCCCATCGCCTCCAGCTGCTCGATGAGCCACGCCGCGTACGCATCCTTGGTGGGCTCGAAGCCGGCCGGCAGCGGGTTGCCGAAGCCGGGCAGCGCCAGCGCCACCGAGTCGGTCTTCGTCAGGTAGCTGCGCAGCTCGTCCCACAGCCGATCCGTCTCGGGGACGCCGTGCACGAAGA
>JAFATL010000137.1 GCA_019243975.1 Actinomycetota bacterium
GACATCGCCGCCGAGCTGCCGCTGCAGGCCATCGCCGAGCTCATCGGCGTGCCCCACGAGGAGCGCCACAAGATCTTCGAGTGGTCCAACCGCATGATCGGCAGCGAGGACCCCGAGTACGCCGTCGCCCAGGAAGAGATCCAGGGCGCCCAGATCGAGATGTTCATGTACGCCAACCAGCTGGCGGAGGAGCGTCGCAAGGAGCCGCGCGACGACATCATCACCGGCCTGCTCAACGCCGAGATCGACGGCGACAAGTTGACCGAGATGGACTTCAACTTGTTCTTCCTGCTGCTGGCGGTGGCCGGCAACGAGACCACGCGCAACGCCATCGCCCACGGGATGAACGCCTTCCTCGAGAACCCGGGCGAGTACGACAAGCTCGTGCAGGACCCCACGCTGATCGACTCCGCGACCGAGGAGATCCTGCGGTGGGCGTCGCCGGTCATGTACTTCCGGCGCAACGTGCTCAAGGACACGGTGCTGCACGACCAGGAGATCAAGGCGGGCGAGAAGGTCGCCATCTACTACTGCTCGGCCAACCGCGACGAGGAGGTGTTCGACGAGCCGTTCAAGTTCGACATCCAGCGCTCGCCCAACGACCACCTCGCCTTCGGCGGCGGCGGGCCCCACTTCTGTCTGGGTGCGAACCTGGCCCGCATGGAGATCCGCATCCTGTTCGAGGAGCTGGTGAAGCGCGTGCCGAAGGTCAGCGCCGTCGGGAAGCCGGAGCTGCTGCGGTCGAACTTCATCGGCGGCATCAAGCACCTGCCCGTCGACCTCAGCGCGGCGCACGCCACCGTCGGGTAGCGGGAGTCGCGGGTGGCTGAGCTCCCGCTGACGGGGCTGCGCGTCGTCGAGACGTGCGACGAGAAGGGCGAGCTGTGCGGGCGGCTGCTGGCCGACCTGGGCGCCGATGTCGTCAAGGTGGAGCCGCCGGGCGGCGCGTCGTCGCGCCGGCTGCCGCCGTTCGCCCCCGACGGTGAGACGAGCCTGTCGTTCGCGGTGCGCAACAGCAACAAGCGCAGCGTGGTGGCGTCGACCGACGCGGAAGTCGACGCGTTGCTGGCGGGCGCCGAGGTGTGGCTCGACTCGACACCGCCATCGACGTCGCGGGCGGCCGCGGTTGCGGCGGCCAACCCGGGGCTGGTCGTCACGTCGATCACCGACTTCGGCCTGACCGGGCCCTATGCCGACTACGTCGGCACCGACCCGGTGATCGTGGCGGCGTCGGGGATGTTGTTCCGCTCGGGCACGCCCGACCGGCCGCCCCTGCTGCCGCCGGGGAGGATGGCGTACGACATCGCATCGACGACGGCTGCGTTCGCCACGTTGACGGCGTTGTGGCAGTGGGAAGCCACCGGCCTCGGGCAGCACATCGACCTGTCGATCCTCGAGGCCGCGTGCCAGACCAGCGACTGGTCGCTGCCCAACTACAGCGTGGTGTCGAAGCAGGGCATCTACGGCGAGGTGCGCGCCGGCTCGGGGCCGGTGTACCCGCTGTACCCGTGCGCCGACGGCTACGTGCGCCTCATCGTGCTCAGCCCGCGCCAGTGGCACTCGCTGCGGGCGTGGTTGGGCGAGCCCGAGCACCTGCAGGACGAACACTGGGACTCGCTGCTCTCGCGCATGTCGATCCAGGCCGACATCCTCGACCCGCTCTACGCCGAGTTCTTCAGCGACAAGACGATGGCCAACCTGGCCGACGAGGCGCAGCGGCGCGGCATCGTGATGACGCCGGTGCTGGGGCCGACCGAGATCCTCACCATCCCGCACTACAAGGAGCGGGGCACGTTCGCCAACGTCGAGGTGGCGCCCGGGATCACGGGGCCGGTGGTGGCGAGCTTCTTCGAGTTGGACGGCGAGCGGGCCGGGTTCCGGCACCGCGCCCCGACGGTGGGCGAGCACGCCGGCGCGGTTGAGTCGCGCGCGACTGACGGTGGCAGCGGCGCGCCGACGCCGGCGCGGCCGTTCGAGGGTCTGCGGGTGCTCGACTTCGGCATCGGCGGCGTGGGCGTCGAGGTCGGCAGGTTGTTCGCTGAGTACGGCGCCGACGTGATCAAGGTGGAGACGCGCACCTACCCCGACTTCATCCGCCTGGTGGCGCTGAGCGAGATGAGCGCGTCGTTCGCGTCGTCGAGCCGGTGCAAGCGCAGCTTCGGCGCCAACGCCAAGAACGAGCGCGGCCTCGAGGTGATCAAGCAGCTCGTCGCCCAGAGCGACGTGCTCGTCGAGAACTCGACGGTCGGGACCATGGCCGACATGGGCCTCGACTACTCGACGCTGCACGAGATCAACCCCCGCCTCGTGATCATCAGCAGCCAGTTGATGGGCAGCAAGGGTCCGTGGAAGGACTGGATCGGCTACGGCCCCAGCACCCGCCCCATCGGCGGCCTCACCTACCTGTGGAACTTCCCCGGCGGCGGCATGCCGCCCGGTGCCGGCGTCATCTATCCCGACCACCTCGTCGGTCACATGGCCGCGGTGGGGGCGGTGGCGTCACTGCTGGCCCGGCAACGTACCGATCGGGGCGTGCACGCCGAGGTGGCCCAGGTCGAGACGGTGATGGGCCTGCTGGCCGACATCTTCCTGCAGGACGGGCTCACGCCCGGCAGCGGTCAGCCCCTCGGCAACCGCAACCCGCGCGGCGCGCCATGGGGGATGTACCAGTGCGCGGGTGACGAGCGGTGGTGCGCGATCACCGTGCGCGACGACACCGACTGGGTCAACCTGCGCGAGGCGATGGGTTCCCCCGAGTGGGCCGCCGACGCCAAGTACGACACCGCCGCGGGGCGGTCGGCCGATCAGGACGCCCTCGACGCCCACCTGTCGACGTGGACGGCCGACAAGACCGACCGCGAGGTGATGGAGACGCTGCAGGCCCACCGCGTTCCCGCCGGCCACATGCTCTATTCGAGCGACATGCCGACAGACCCCCACCTGGTGGCGCGCGGGTACCCGCAGGAGATTGACCAGCCCGGTGTGGGCGAGATGATGCTGGAGGGCCCCGCCTTCCACGCCACCGGCATGCTCGAACCGATCGTCGCCCCCGCTCCCGGCCTGGGCCAGCACACGCGCGAGATCGCTCGCGATCTGCTCGGTCTGTCCGACGACGAGATCGACAAGCTGATCGCCGACGGCGCGTTGGAGAC
>JAFATL010000381.1 GCA_019243975.1 Actinomycetota bacterium
CGGTCCACGACGGTGGCACTGATGCCGAACGGTCCGTCGTTCTCGTAGACGTCGTCGCCGAACTTCACCGGCGATGACGGGTCACCCCACCCGTGGCCGTTGCGCTCGTACCGGAAGTGGTCCCAGCGCAGGTTGAGGCCGGCGCTCGAGCCCAGCTCGCGAATGCGCAGCGGCAATCCCCACCGCTCCGACACGGCGAGGAACCCGGGCAGCAATGCAGCGGCGCGACCGACCTCGTTGGTCTGTACGCCGTAGCTCAGCGACTGCCGGAGCTCGCTGGTGTTGCCCATGACGGTGGCGAGGAACGCCGGGAACGGGTCACCCTTCGATGGGTCGCCGCCCATCGACGGGTAGAACGCCGCCAGCTCAGGGGCGCGGCCCTCGAGCACGATCCGGTGGACACCGCCGAGGAACTTGAGCGCCAGCGCGGTCGAGAACGGGTCGCGCTCGTGGCCCTGCAGGACCGTCCAGCACGGCCCGCCCGCCTCGGCATCGCCCGCCGCCTCCGTGAGCAGGTCGGCGTAGAGGGGCGACGCCGTCAGCTGAGCCTGGCGCCGGAGGTGCTGGGCCGCCCGCTCGCGAGCCTCTGGAGTTCCCTCGGCCATCGGGAGAGAATGTCCCATTCCCGGACCGCGAGCGCCAAGAGATCGGATCAGGCGATGAGTGAGCGCAAGTTCGAAGGCCGCATGAGCGACACCGATGCGCTGATGTGGACGGTCGAAAAAGACCCGCTGCTGCGCTCGACGATCACGGCGGTGGCGCTGCTCGACCAGGCGCCCGATCGCGAGCGCGTGCTCGACAAGATCGAGCGTGGCATCCGCATGATCCCGCGCCTGCGCCAGCGCGTCGTGGCCCCGCCTCTGGGCGTGGCGCCACCCGAGTGGGTCTACGACCACAACTTCGACCTCGCCTACCACCTGCGGTTCGTGAAAGCGGCCGGCGACGGGTCGATGCGCGACCTCCTCGACATGGCCGCGCCCATCGCCATGCAGGGCTTCGACCGGGCCCGCCCGCTGTGGGAGTTCACCGTGATCGAGGGCCTGGCCGACGGTCGCGCCGCCATGATCCAGAAGGTCCACCACGCCGTGACCGACGGCGTGGGCGGCATCGAGCTGGCGCTCATGCTGCTCGACGCCGAACGCGACCCGGCGCCCGACACCACGCCGATGCCCGCGCTCGAGCCCGCCGAGAAGCCGTCGCCAATGAAGCTGCTGCGCGACGGCGTGCAGCACGAGGTGCGCCGCCAGCTCGGTATCGCCCGCCGCACCGTCGCGTCCGTTCCCGGCGCGGTCGGCGACGCGCCCCAGGCCGCACGCGGTACCGCCGAGACGATTCAGTCGTTGGCCCGAATGCTGGCGCCCGCCAACACGCCGCTCAGCCCGATCATGACGGACCGGTCGCTGTCGGTTCGCTTCGACGTGCTGAGCGTGCCGCTCGGTGAGACCAAGGCGGCGGCCAACCGCGTCGGCGGACGGCTCAACGACGCGTTCGTGGCCGGCGTGGCCGGCGGCCTGGCCCGGTACCACCAGCGCCACGGGCAGCCCGTCGAGGCCCTGCGCATGTCGATGCCGATCAGCATCCGCACCGCCGACTCCGAGACGCTGGGCGGCAACCAGTTCGTGCCCGCCCGCTTCGCGGTGCCGATGAACATCGACGATCCCGCCGCTCGCATGTCGGCCATCCGGGAGCTCGTGGCCACGCAGAAGGCGGAGCCGGCGTTGGCGCTCACCATGCCGATCGCGGGCGTGCTCAACCGGATGCCGACCACTCTCGTCACGCAGTTGTTCGGCGGCATGTTGAAGGGCGTCGACTTCGTGACCAGCAACGTGCCCGGCGCCCCGTTCGAGGTGTTCCTCGCCGGCGCCAAGGTGGAGGCCAACTTCGCCCTCGGGCCGCTGGCGGGCGCGGCGATCAACATCACGCTGCTCAGCTACCTCGACGAGCTCCAGATCGGCGTCAACAGCGACCCGGCGGCCGTCCCCGACCCCGACGTGCTCATGGAGTGCCTGGCCGAAGGCTTCGAAGAGGTCCGCAAGGCCTAGCTAGCCTCATCGTGTGACCACTGCCGACGTCGTCGTGGTGGGCGGCGGCCCGGCGGGGTCGGCCGCCGCCATCACCCTGGCCCGGGCCGGGCGCGACGTCGTGCTGGTCGACAAAGCGCGCTTCCCGCGCGACAAGTGCTGCGGTGACGGGCTGACGGCGGGTGCGCTGCGGCGGCTCGAGGCGCTCGGGTTGCGGCCCGACGCGGTGGCGTCGTGGGAGCGCGTCGACGACGTGATGGTGCGGTCGCCGTCGGGTCGCACGGTCGACTTCCCGATGCCGCGCGGCCAGGGCGTGTTCGCCGCCGTCGCTCGCCGCGTCGACCTCGACGCGGCGTTGCTCGACGTGGCGCGGGCGGCGGGCGTGAAAGTGCACGACGGCCACGCATTGTCAGGCGTCGAGCAGGTGGGCCACGACTCGATCACGTTGTCGGTCGACGGACTGGACGCGGTGGCGGCCCGCTACGCCATCGGGGCCGACGGCATGTGGTCGCCGTTGCGCAAGGCGCTCGGCGCGGCCGGCCCCGACGAGAGCGGCTACCTCGGCGAGTGGCACGCCTTCCGGCAGTACTTCAGCAATGTCGGCGACAAGGCGCGCGACCTGTGGGTGTGGTTCGACGCTGACCTGTTGCCCGGTTACGCGTGGTCGTTCCCACTGCCCGGCGGTCGGGCCAACGTGGGGTACGGCATCCCGCGCATCGCTGGTTCACCGACCAAGTCGATGAAGGAGCAGTGGCCCGAGGTGCTGGCCCGCCCCCACATCCGTGACGTGCTGGGGCCGTCGGCCGAGCCCGAGGCGCCCCACAAGGCATGGCCCATTCCCGCACGCGTCGAGCGCACGCCGATCACCGCGGCCCACGGGCGGGTGCTCTTCGTGGGCGACGCCGCGCGGGCGTGTGACCCGATGACCGGCGAAGGCATCGGCCAGGCCCTCGAGACCGGCATGGTGGCGGCGGAGGCGATCGCGGCGGCAGGCGCGTTCGATGCTCTCGGTGCGGCCCGCCGGTTCGAGCGCGTCGTCGAGCACTCCTTGGCCGTCGACAACAAGTTCGCGGCATTGCTCTCGCGCGCCCTGTCGCACCGCAAAGGCGTGCGGGGCGCCGTGCGCATCGCCGGCGCGTCCAGCTGGACCCGCCGCAACTTCGCCCGCTGGCTGTTCGAGGACTATCCCCGTGCGCTGCTGCTCACGCCCCACCGTTGGCACCGAGGCATGCTCACCGGCGCCGGCGCCTTCGCCGGCGACTGAGTCAGACCCGAGTCGCCCGCGCCTCCGACCACGTCTTGCCCACTTCGACGTCGATGTCGTGGGGAAGGCCCAGCACCCGCTCGGCAATGATGTTGCGCTGCACCTCGGACGTACCACCGCCGACCGTCAACGCCGGCGCGAACAAGTAGCCGGCCGCCCACTCCCCCGCCGGTTCGCCCAGCGGGCCCTCCGACGCCAGCATGCCGGCGGTACCGGCGAGGTCCTTCGCCAACCCCATGATGTGCTGGCCGTGCTCGTCGGCCAGCGCCTTGCGCACCGACGCCTCGGGACCCGGCTGCTTGCCCTGGACGGCAGCCGACACC
>JAFATL010000677.1 GCA_019243975.1 Actinomycetota bacterium
CCTTCGGAACCGTATAGGCCTGATGTCGCTTCAGCGTCACCGTGTCCTGGTTCTCGATATCGATGAGGAGGTTGCCCTCGAGGACGAGGAAGAACTCGTCCGTGGCATCGTGCTTGTGCCAGTGAAAGTCGCCCTCGATGATGCCTAGCCGCACAACCGCGTCGTTGACCGCCGTCAGCGTCTCGTTGAACCACGGGTCGTGCGCCACGGCCTCGTGGCCGACGTCGATCAGCGTGAGAGGGCCGAACTTCTCGTCCAGCTGGATGTCGTATTCGTGCATCCCTCAACCTTACGTGGCCGCGCCACCGTCCAGGAAAGCCGCGACAATGGATCCAGCGTGGCCGGCGACCTGAGCCGGCGACCCGACCGGCGACTGCACCGACTCCTGGAGGCCCGATGACCACGAGCATGACGAGCAGCATCCCAATGCTCCGCGAGCGCCCCGCATGGGCCGCCCTTGCGAAGCATTACGACGAGATCCGTGAGCGTCACCTGCGGGATCTGTTCGCCGAGGACCGGATGCGCGGCGAACGCTTGGTGGCCGAGGGCGGCGGGCTCTTTCTCGACTATTCCAAGAACCGAATCACAGACGCGACGGTGACGCTTCTCGTGCAACTGGCAGAGCAATCGGGGCTCAGAGAGCGGACCGAGGCGATGTTCAGCGGGGAGCGGATCAACGTGTCGGAGAACCGCTCCGTGCTGCACGTGGCACTGCGTATGCCAAAGGGCACCTCGCTGATGGTCGACGGCGTCGACGTGGTCGCTGAAGTCCACGAAGTGCTCGACCGGATGTCGTCGTTCGCCGAGCGCGTTCGCTCCGGCGCCTGGACCGGCCACACGGGCAAGCCGATCCGCAACGTCGTGAACATCGGAATCGGCGGCTCCGACCTGGGACCGGTGATGGCCTATGAGGCGCTGCGTCACTACAGCGATCGCGCGATGACCTTCCGCTTCGTGTCCAACGTCGACTCCACGGACTTCGTCGAGGCGACGCGCGACCTGGCCCCCGAGGAGACACTGTTCATCGTCTCCTCGAAGACGTTCACCACGCTCGAGACGATGACCAACGCGCGCTCCGCGCGCGATTGGGCGCTGGCTGGGCTTGCCGACGAGACGGCGATCGCGAAGCATTTCGTGGCCGTCTCCACGAATGCCGAGAAGGTATCGGAGTTCGGGATCGACACCGAGAACATGTTCGGCTTCTGGGAATGGGTGGGCGGCCGCTATTCGATGGATTCGGCGATCGGTCTCTCGACGATGCTGGCGATCGGCCCCGGCCGGTTCCAGGAGATGCTGGCCGGTTTCCACGACATGGACGAGCACTTCCGGAATACGCCTTTCGATCGCAACCTCCCGGTGCTGCTGGGGTTACTCGCCGTCTGGTACGGCGACTTCTTCGGCGCCCAGACGGCCGGCGTGATGCCCTACAACCAGTATCTGAAGCGCTTCCCCGCGTACCTCCAGCAGCTGACAATGGAGTCAAACGGCAAGCACGTGACGCTCGACGGCACGACCGTCGACTACGACACCGGCGCGATCTATTGGGGCGAGCCCGGAACCAACGGCCAGCACAGCTTCTACCAGCTGATCCACCAGGGCACGCGTCTGATTCCCGTCGACCTGATCGGTTTCGGCAAGTCGCTGAACCCGCTTCGAGATCACCACGATCTGCTGATGTCGAACGTGTTCGCGCAGGCGGAGGCGCTCGCCTTCGGCCGCACGGAGAGGGAGGTTCGCGACGAGGGAACCCCGGAGCCGATCGTGCCGCACCGGGTCATGCAGGGCAACCGGCCCACCAACGTTATCCTCGCCGAGTTGCTGACGCCGCGCACGCTCGGCGCGCTGGTCGCGTTGTACGAGCACAGCGTCTTCACGCAAGGAGTGATCTGGACGATCGATTCCTTTGACCAGTGGGGCGTCGAGTTGGGTAAGGCACTGGCGAGCCGGATCGTCCCGGAGCTCGAAAGCGAAGATGCACCTCAGCTCCACCACGACAGCTCCACCAACGCCTTGATCCGGCGCTACCGCGTGATGCGTCGGTAGGTCCGCGCCCGCCTGCCTAGCCAGGACCTACACTGAACACGTGACATTCGTGCGCGACATCGATCCAGCGCGTCGCGCCGGCCCGGGGTCGACCGCCCGATCCGGCGGGGCGTACGAATACCGGCGATCGACCCAATCCGCGAGACTCGCTGCAGGGAGTCTGGCCTGTGCCCGCTGCGACGCTCCGATCGCCATCGGACCCGGCCGGATGTCGGTATCCGCCGAGCTGACCTGCCCGTTCTGTCAGAAGAGCGGCCCGGTGCGCGACTCCCTCTCCCTGGCGTTGCCGACTCGGCCCGCTCGGGTTGTCGTGCGGGTCAGCCAGCCCGCACGCTGACCGCGCCGCCCGCGAGGTTTCCGAGCGCGCGATCGTCCCGACGCCGCGCCTCATCCCGACCCCCTATCTTGGTCAATCGTGCCCCTTCGCGAAATCCGCTCTTGGCTCATGGATATGGACGGCGTGCT
>JAFATL010000691.1 GCA_019243975.1 Actinomycetota bacterium
CGCGGCCAGGTCGCCGAGCCCGGCCTTGTCGGCCAGCCCCTTCTCGTTCAGCACCCACTCGCGCCTGACGGCCATCCGGCTGTGCGCTTCACACAGGATGACGCGCGCCAGGTTGCCGGCGGTGGTGACCACGTCGCCGGTCGCCGCGCACGAGCGGCGCGTGTAGTCGAGGTGCTGCAACGCATCGGTGTGCCAGCGATCGCGCGCCGCCGTCGACAGGGCGGCCGGGTACTCGGGCCTGGGGAGCGACCCGAACAACGCCCGGTTGCACGACAGTTCGCCGACGATCGTGTACGTCGGGATGCCGCACACGTAGAACGACAACCGCTCCGTCGTGAACTCGCCTCGCTCTGCCTCGACGATGCGACGCTCGACGTCGTCGAGGTCGCGGTAGATGAGGTCCACGCGCCGGCCATCTATCGAGAGCCACGCCCCGCCGTTGAACACGCCGCCGCCCCAGTCGCCCGGCTCGAACACCATGCCGTCCCACCCAATGGCGCGGATGGCATCAGTGTCGAGCGTCCCGCGGTAGTACACGCCGAAATCCCAATCGCTGTCGGGCCGGTGCGTACCCCGCGCCCGCGACCCGCCCAAGGCGATGGCCTCCACCCCAGGTACGGCCGCTACCCGCTCCACCACGTGCAGGCACAGCCCGTCGTCGTCCACCGCCACATTCTGGCCAGCGGATCTCGTCGAATACCCGCTGATCCGCTGGCCAGGATGAGGAAAGGGTCAGGACGCAAGAACGCGGGTGTCGACCGGGGCCTCGGTGACGTTGCCGGACGAGTCGCGGTCTATGCGAAAGGCGGAGGCGCCGTCGGTGCGGTCGGTGACGACCTCGGACAGCTCGTCATCGACGAAGTGCATGGCGACGCGGTCGTCGGCGGCCCAGCCGGCCGGGATGCTGCCGTCACCGACCAGGCGGTGCATGGTCGGGCGCCGCCGCTCCTCGGAGTCGTAGTGGGGGCAGTAGCTGCCCGACAGCAGGCCGAGGCCGGCGGTGAACGGCCGCAGGTCCTTGCCGAACGAGTCGGTGGTGCCCGCTTCGAACCAGCAGATGGCGCCCGCACTCACGCCGCCCAGCACGATGCCCCGCTCCCACGCCTCCCGGAACGCGAGGTCGAGCCCGTGCGTGCGCCACACCGCCACCTCGTTGGCGACGCTGCCGCCGCCGACGATGACGACATCTTGTGACAGCAGGTGCTGGCGCGGGTCGAGCACGTTGGGCATCGGGAACAGCGCCAGGTGGCTGGGCACGACACGCGTCCCACTGAACGCGGCGTAACAGGCGACATACAGCCTCGGATCGTCGCCCAGCGCGGTGTTGAGGATGCACACCCGCGGGTGGTCCTTGCCCGTCAGGTCGAGCATGCACTCGACCAGGGGGCTCATCTCGTACACGCCTACCGCGTTGAACTTGAACTGCCCGCCGCCGGCGACGATGTGCCGCTTGCCGTCGGCTGACATCTACGGCTTCCACTCCCTGAAGTACGTAGGGTTGGTGCGGTTGATGATCGAGTCGGCCCGCTGCTGGACGGACTTGTCCCACGCCTCCTCGGGCGCCAGCAGCCAGAACCGGTCGGCGAGGATGCCCTGCAGCACCCGCTCGGCGATCTCTTCCAGCGGCGTGTAGGTCATCTCGATGCCCGCCTTCTCCATCATCTCCTCGAGGCCTTCGAGCGAGGGGTAGGGCGTCTTGCGAGGACGTTCCTTGGCGTACTCGTCGGGCCGCGTCTTCCACGCGTCCCACAGGTTGGTGCGCAGCCAACCGGGGCCGGGGAAGAGCACCGACGCGCCGATGGGGACGCCCGCGGCGCGCAGGTGGGCGTAGAGGCCTTCGGTGAGCGACACGACGGCGACCTTCGTCAGCGCGTACACCGGCGTATCGCCCATCGGCACCAGCCCGCCGTTGCTCGACGAGGTATTGATGACGTGGCCCTCGTCGCCCTGCTCGATCATGATCGGCACGAACGTGCGGATGCCGTGGATGACGCCCCACACGTTGACGTCCATCGCCCAGCGCCAGTCGTTGAGCTCGTGCTGCCACACGTAGCCCTCGGCGCCGGAGCCGACACCGGCGTTGTTGCACACGACGTGCACGCCGCCGTACAGCTCGACGGTGCGGTCGGCCAGCGCCTGCACCGACTCGGCCTTGGTGACGTCGGTCGGAACGCCGCTCACCTCGAGGCCCTCGTCGCGCAGGAGCTTCACCGCCTCGTCGAGGCGGTCGGGGAGCACGTCGGCCAGCACCACCTGCATGCCCGCCTGCCCGAACCGCTGGCCCATCGCCAACCCGATGCCGCTGGCCCCGCCCGTGACGACCGCGACCTTCCCCTCCACGGTGCGCATGGCCGGATCTTTACACACCGCGACGGCGCATGTAACACTGTTCCAGAACCGCTTTAGCGCTTGAACTCGGCTATGCGACGAGTTCAAGCGCGAAAGCGATGTCACTCGACCAGGAGGGCTCGCATGGCCACGGTTCGGTACGGCGCCCGGGAGCAGCAGCGCAGCCGGGAGGTGGAGGCGACGTCGGCCGAGATCTGGTCGGAGGCCATCACTGCCATCTACGAGACCGACCCCGAGGTGATCGCGGCGGTGCTGCCGCCGCCGCTGGAGCCACCGGCCGAGCCGCGGGTGCGGGCGACGATCACCAAGGTGGAGATGCCGGGCGGCTACGTGTTCGGCGCCGGCTACTTCGCGGTGCGGGCCCGCCATGAGGGCACCGATGGCGAGTACCCGCTCCTCATGCCGATGACCACCGAGCAGGCGACCGTTGGTGGGCGCGAGACGTTCGGCGAGCCCAAGAAGATCGGTCAGGTCACCGTCACGCGCGACGGCGACCAGGTCGAAGGCGTGATCGCCCGCATGGGCTTCACCCTCATCACCGTCAGCGGGCGCGTCAGCGAGACGTTGCCGCCGCCGCCCGAGTTCACCAAGACCGACTTCTACTTCAAGTTCCTCCCGTCTCCCGACGGCAAGGGCTTCGACGACGACCCGTCGCTCGTCTACTGCTACAAGAAGGAGAAGAACCGCCTGCTCGAGCGCGTCGAAGGAAACATCGTCCTCGGCGAGTCGCCCCTCGACCCGGTCATCGACATCCCGGTGCGGCGCATCGTCGACATCACGTGGAGCGAGCGCGCCACCATCCAGACGGCCGAGATCCACAGCAAGGTGCCGAGCGACTGGATCCTTCCCTACGTGCACCAGCGCTACGACGATCTGTCGGTTCTCGGCAACAAGGACTGACGCATGAGCGACCGCTACACGATCATCTCGTCGGACTGCCACGCCGGGCTCAAGTGCGAGGACTACCGCGCCTACCTCGACCCGAAGTACCACGACGCGTTCGACGGGTTCCTGCGCGAGCGCGAGGCGCAGCGCAGCGCTGCCTTGCAGATGAACTACGACTACATCATGGGGTGGGAGACCGAGCATGAAGAGGGTCTCCGGGGCGCCTACGACCCCGAGCAGCGCGACAAGGAGTTGGACGCGGACGGCGTCGCCGCCGAGGTCATCTTCCCCGACGCCGACTCGATCACCGGCGCCGAGTCGCCACCGTTTGGCGCGGGTCTGTCAGCGGGCGCCATCGAGGACCCGGAGCTCGCCTTCGCGGGCGCTCACGCCCACAACCGCTTCCTCGCCGAGTTCTGCGCGCCCGCACCTGAACGGCGCGGCGGCGTCGCCCTCGTCCCGATCAGCCACGACATCAAGCGAGCGGTCGAGGAGATCGAGTGGGTGGGGGAGCAGCCCGGCATCCGCGGCATCCTCGTGCCGACCATGTGGCACGA
>JAFATL010000709.1 GCA_019243975.1 Actinomycetota bacterium
CGAACAGCAGCTCCCACTGGTCATTGTGGTCGCAGAAGGCGCGCAGGCCGTGGGCGATGGCGGTGCGGGTGGTCTCGGAGCCCCCGGAGACGAACAGCCCGGTCTCGTGGAAGATCGTCTCGACCGGCATCGGGGTGCCGTCGGCCAATTGCGCGTTGGCCCACACCGACATGAGACCGTCGGCCGGACAGGCGCGGAACTCCTCGGTCTTGGTCATGACCGTCTCGCCCAACTGCTGCAGCGTCGTCATGAGTTCGGCGATCACGTTCGCGTCCATCGACGCGCCGTCGAGGCGCATCAGCCGCTCGCTCCACTCCTTCATCGTCGGCCACCACTCGTCGGGGTCGAGGCCGAGCAGCTCGGCGGTGAACCGGGCGGGGAGCTGGCCGGCCAGGTCGGCGATGACCTCGGTGCGGCCGGTCGGCGTGAGCGGGTCGACGAGCATGTCGATGATCTCGACGAAGCGCGCGGTCTGGGTCCGCACCGCCTTGGGCGTGAACCGGCGGTTGACGAGGCGGCGCTGGTGCAGGTGCACGGGGTCGTCGCTGGCGATCATGTTCGACTCGCCCGGCGACTCGAACATGCGGTAGGTCGAGTCCGACGACCACACCTCGTCGTCGCGCTCGACGGCGAGCACGTCGGCGTGCTTGGTGATGCACCACAGCCCCGACCCCTCGTCCCGGTACACCGGCTCGTTGGCCCGGCACCACGCCCACGCATCGTGGGGGTTCCGCCGCCAGAACTCGCGGTCGAGAACGTCGATATCGGGCTTGGTGGTCGCAGTCGTCGCCATAGCCCGACCATTCTGTGCAGATCCGCGAGGCGAACGTGAGTGACGGTGAGTCGGCCTGTAGGCGGGGTTCTGTACTCCTTGCGGAGCGGTGGCCATCCATCTGTGCGGCCTACCTGGGGATTGGACGGGCCGCCCTCCCCGTTTCGGCCTTGCTCCGGGTGGGGTTTGCCGAGCCACCCGGGTCACCCCGGGTGCTGGTGCGCTCTTACCGCACCGTTTCACCCTTACCTGTGCCCGAAGGCCATCGGCGGTCTGTTCTCTGTGGCACTTTCCTGCGGGTCACCCCGACTGGCCGCTAGCCAGCACCCTGCCCTGCGGAGCCCCGACCTTCCTCGACGCGGTGCGGAACGCCCACGCCGCGACCACCCGGCCGACTCACCGTCGCCGCCATTCTCGCGCAGCGGCGCCGAAGGGGTCCTGCTCCCGGAATTCTGCCCGGTAGGACGCAACCTTCCTGAGCAGGCCGGCGTCCTTCCTATATGACAATGGCGTTCGTGGGGGCAACGACTGCCGATTCCGAGGCGGCGCTCGCCGACCTGTTTCGACAGCACTACCGATCGCTTTTCCGCCTGGCCGCACTCCTGCTGGAGGATGCGGGCACCAGCGAGGACGTGGTCCAAGAGGCATACATCCGCGTGCTCGCTCGGCTCGAGCGCATTCGCGATCCAGAGGCGACATTGGGCTACCTCCGCCAGACCGTCGTGAACCTGTCTCGGTCGGCGCTGCGCCGCCGCCGGCTGGCAACGCTGCATGACCGCAGCGAGCCACGCGCCGTCGCCGCGCCCGAGGACGCCGGACTGGCTGCGTTCGAACGCGCCGCTGTCGTGCACGCCCTGCGCAAGCTCCCGCGTCACCAACGAGAGGCGGTCGTCCTGCGGTACTACGGCGACCTCTCCGAGGCGCAGACGGCGATCGCCATGGGCGTGAGCACGGGAGCAGTCAAGTCGTCGACCTCTCGCGGGCTCGCCGCCCTCGCCGCTCACCTGGAGGCACTCCGATGAACGTGACCATGCCGCCGGAAGACGAGATCCGGCGCCTTCTCGCCGAGGCCGTCGACCGGCTCGAACCCTCGAACGGCGCACTCGACGCGATCCGTTCCGGCTACGCGGCCCGGCGTCGGGTGACTCGCAGACGCCGGTGGGCGGCAGGAGGCGCGTCGGTGATCGCGATCGCGGCTGGCGTCGCAGTCGCGCTGGCGCTGGTCTCCACGCCGCAACCCAGGCGGCAGACCCTCCGCGTGGCCGCGCCGACGGTGGACCCGGCCAAGGCGCTGGACGCGTATGCCGCCGGCGTGCCCAACGTGATCGTGAAGTCGTCGCCTGTGGCCGTCGGCCGCGATGAGATCGCGGTCCTGGCCGTCGGTCCCTCAGGTAACGACCACGTCGTGCGGGTGGTCAGCTTCGCCAGCGGCGAGTGGCAGAAGGTCGTCGACATCCAGCTCCCCGCGCCTTCCTTCGACTTCCTTCCCGATCCGATTGGCATCGGCGACGTGACCTCGGATGGCCGCCCCGACTTCGTCGTCGCCGTCGAGGCAGCTGACAACGCGCCCGGGGTCGTGGTGTCCGACGTGTCGGGGACGTGGAAAGTGATGCCGCTGTCCCCCGATCCGACCGATGTGTACGCGGAGCGCGGCCCGGAGGTTCGAGACGGCCACCTCGTGAACCACTTCAACGACTGCACGCCTGACTGCGCAGACGGTCACACGTCGGACGTGGTGTGGACCTACTCGACCCTCGCGGGCCACTTCACTCCGCTCGATGACAACCTGGCCATCGCGAGGCAGGTCCAAGGCTTTTACAACGCCTACAACAACATTCTCGTGACCAAGTCCCCCGCGACGAAGCCCCCCGCAGGCGCAGACGCGACTCCTGACGCACTCGCCTTTGCCCAGAGGAGTGCGGACCTCACTGACAAGCTCAAGGCGTTCGTGGGCGGCCAGTTCGACCACGACCCGGTGATCTGCGCCCAGAACATCAGTCCCGACCCTGTCCTCGTGGACACGATCTCAGTCAGTGGGGACACGGCCACCGCCACTGTCCACCAGGATTTCGGACAGGGCGCCAGCCGCATCAAGGTGACCCTCAGAAAGTCCGGCGCTCTTTGGCAACTCGACGCCGTGGACTGCCTCTGAAGCGACGATGGGACAACTGCTCCCCGGATGCCTGTGACACCCCTGCGGGGTCGAGCCAATTCGCTGTAGGGCGCTTGCTTGCGCGAGCAACGGGGTAGGCCAGGGAGTCGATGACGGCGACCGAGACCATCCATGTGACCGCACCCGCGCTGCCGCCCGGCTACCTCGTCGCGGTGCCGGGGCGGGGAGAGGTGTTCGTCCGCACGCTCGACGAGGCGCAATCGGGCCCGCCGGTCGTGCTGCTGCACGGGTGGATGGCCAACGCCGACCTGAACTGGTTCTCCGTCTTCGAGCCCCTGGGCGCGACCCACCGCGTCATCGCTCCCGACTTGCCCGGCCATGGCCGCAGCTCGCTGCACCCGCGGCCGATGGCGCTCGAGGCAGTCGCCGACGACATCGCCGCATTGCTGCGGCGGCTGGACGCGGTACCGGCCGTCGTCGTCGGGTACTCGCTGGGTTCATCGGTGGCCCAACTGGTGGCGCACCGTCATCCCGAGGTGGTGGTCGGTCTGGTGCTGGGCGGCGGCGAACTCATGCCGGCGGAGCGCGTGCGCGAGAAGGTCGAGCTGCGGCTGGGTGGATGGCTGGGCAGCGTGCAGCGCCTGAGCGAAGGCCGGTGGCTGGCCCAACGTCTGGTGAACAAGGCGGTGCGGGAGACGCCTGACGTCGAGCGCCTCCGTCCGTGGCTGGTGGGCGAGCTCGAGCGCGGGCACCCGGGATCGATTCGGGCTGCAGGACGCGCCATGGGTCGCTTCGACGGACGGGCCGCCGCTGCGGGCCGTCGGTGTCCGGCGTCGGTGATCCTCACGACGCGCGACCACATCGTTCCCGCCGACCGGCAACGTCGACTCGCCCGAGCCTGGGACGCCACGGTCTTCGAGATCGATGCCGATCACGACGCGCCAGTGGCGCAGTGTGGTCCCTTCGCCGACGCGGTCGTCGCCGCTGTAGCCGACGTCGTGCGTCGCTCCTCCGTCCCGGGCGGCGAGGCCTGATGTCGTCGATTGCCGCGCCGCGGCCCCTCTCCGCCCGACGTTCAGCCAGCCGCGAGGGCGGTCCGTCGACGTTCCAGATCCTGTGGAGCATCGTCGCCGCGCTGCTGATCGTGGGTCTGCTGGCGCTCGTGTTCGGGCCCGGCCGCGGCATCCGCACCGACATTGCGAGTCAGCGAGCATTGATCACCTCGCAGCTGCGGACCACGCGTGTGCAGCTGGCGACCACCGAGCGCCAGCTCGACGTCACCCGGCAACAGCTCGACATCACCACCCAGCAACTGCACATCGCCGACGACCAGCGGCGCATCGCGCTCGAGCAACTCGACATCACCAAGCAGCAGCTCCAACTCACCCGGCGCCAGCTCGACCTCACTGAGTCGCAGCACCGCATCAGCCTGCAGACGCTGATGGTCGCTCAGCAGCAGCTGGCCATCGCCCAGCAGCAGCTGGCCCGCACCGAGGAGTCCATCGGCATCCAGCGGCAGCTGCTCACCATCGCGCAGCAGACGCTGGAGCAGGCCAAGGAGATCAACCGCAAGACCCCCGACCTCAGCAGCCTCAACGGCCAGCAGTAAGCGCGCCGCCGGAGACTGGTCGCGGGACTAGGCCGCCGACGAGCGGCCTTCCGTCTTGGCCAACACGTCGACCAGGGTGGCGCAGAAGGCGTCCAGGTCGTCGGGCTTGCGGCTGCTGACGATGGTGTTGGGACCCGCCGTGCAGGTGACGACCTGCTCGTCCACCCACGTGCCGCCGGCGTTGCGGATGTCCGTCTGCAGGCTCGGCCATGAAGTGATCGTGCGGCCCCGCACGACATCGGCTTCGACCAGCGTCCACGGGCCGTGGCAAATCACGGCGATGGGCTTGCCCGCCTCGACCATCGACTCGATGAACGTCACCGCGGCCGAGTCGGTCCGCAGTTGGTCGGGGTTGGCCACCCCGCCGGGCAGGACGATCGCGTCGTACTCGCTCGTCGACACTTCGGGCGTCGTGCGGTCGACAGGGAACGTGTCGGCCTTGTCCAGGTGGTTCATCGCCTGCGCGGTGCCGGCCTTCGGGGCGATCAGCTCAGGCCGCCCGCCCGCTTGCTTGACGGCCTCCCACGGCTTCGTCAGTTCGACCTGCTCGATGCCTTCGTTGGCGACGAGAAATGCGATCCGCCGACCCTCGAGTTCGTTCGCCATGTGTACCTCCGTTGTGCAGCGCTCTTCCTCGCGTCTACCCGCCACGCGGAGCTGACAACCGCGGGTCGAAGCCTGTGCGCCGAACTGTCAGTGAAAACGCGACCTATAGGTCGCGTTTTCACTGACAGTTCGGTTACGGCGTCGTCAGACGAGGACGTGGGCGGTGGCGCGGCGGCCACCGAGTTTGACGACCTCGATGGCGCTCGGGAGCTGCTCTTTGATCTCGGTGTCGTGGGTGACGACGAGGACCTGGCGGAACCGGCCCTTGAGGCGCTCGAGGGCGAGGAGCATGCGTTCCTTGCGGTCGGGGTCGAGGGGGCCGAACACCTCGTCGAGTACGAGCAGGCCCACGGCGCCGCCGGACTGGAACCGCACCTGCTCGCTGATGGCGACGCGCAATGACAGGTTGGCGAGGTCGGTCTCGGATCCGGAGAAGCGCTTCACGCCGTAGGCGGTGCCGGCGTCGACGATCTGGATCTCGTAGGTCTCGGGGTCGACGTCGAGGCGGTCATACTCGCGGTCGGTGAGCTCGGCGAAGAGCTCGGCCGCCTGCGCGGACAGTCGTGGGCCGACGGCGCCCACGACGGCGTTGCGGAATGCGTTCATCAGGTCGGCGAACCGGCTCAGATGTCGTGCGTCCTCGGCCGTGTCGGCGAGCTTGGCGTGGGCGGCCTCGCCCTCGGCCAGCTTCTCCTCGGCGGCCTTGGCCTTGGTCGCCGCCGCGGTTGCTTCCATCGACGCGGCGTGCGACCGCTTCGACGCCTCTTCGGCCGCCGCCCGCGCCGTGTTGCGGGCCTCGCGGGCGGCGTCGAGCTTCTCCGGCTTGAAACCGAGCGCCTTGACCTTGTCGCGCAGGTTCTGCAGGCGATCGCCGGCGTCGGCCGCCACTTCCTTCTGCTTGGCCAGGTCGAGCTCGAGCAGGGGCTTGCGCTCGAGACGAGTGCGCAGGCGCGTGCACTGCTCGGCCGCGTTGCGCCGCGCCTGCAGGTCGGCGCCGATGAGCACGAGGTCCTGATCGGTGGCGGGCCCACCGTTGGCCTCGACGGCCTTGGCCAACGCGGCTTCGGCGTCGGCCCGCCGTGACGCGGCCTGCTCGTAGGTCGCCCACGCCGCCTGCAGCTCCTTCAGCGTCTTGGCCGCAGCGGCCGCCGCCTTCTTGGCCGCGTCGGCATCCGCGGCGGCTGTCTTGCGGCGGGCCGTAAGCGCAGCGACGCGAGCCTCGGCGTCGGCAACCTCGGTCGCTCGATGGTGCTGCACCTGCTCGAAG
>JAFATL010000750.1 GCA_019243975.1 Actinomycetota bacterium
TTCATCGCCTCCTGTTCTTCGGCACCGCAGGGAGGACGATTGAGAACTTCGAACCCTTTCCAGGCGTGGACTCGCAGTGCACCGAGCCCCCGTGGGCTTCGGCGACCCGCTTGACCAGCGCCAGACCCAGCCCGAGTCCGCCATACCGCCGCGTATCGGACCCATCGCCCTGCACGAAGTCGGAGAACGCCAGCTCCCGCTCGTCGGGCGACATCCCCTTGCCCCGGTCGATCACCGAGATCTCCACGGCGCCCCGGCGGGCCCGCACGCGGGCGCCGCGGGCC
This sequence comes from Actinomycetota bacterium, assembly GCA_019243975.1. Classification (GTDB taxonomy): domain Bacteria; phylum Actinomycetota; class Acidimicrobiia; order Acidimicrobiales; family JAFATL01; genus JAFATL01. Next base: position 285 of record JAFATL010000750.1, read on the forward strand.
CGCCCGTTGCTGGCCGGGCCACTCCCATTGCCGTTGCCGCTGTGGATCGCTTGGGGGTCGACCTCTGCGGCGGTCACCGTGATGCGCGAGCCGTTGGGCGAGAACTTGAGGGCGTTGTCGATGAGCTCGTCGATCGACGCCGTGAGCCAGCGCCGGTCGGCGGTCACGTCGGGAATGCTGCGGGCCACCCGCCGGGTGATGGCCGGTGGCTTGTCGAACTTCGACTGCCAGCGCGTCACGGCGTCGTCGACCAGCGAGCGCACCTGCAGGTGCTCGGGCCGCAGGGGAACACGGCCGGCGCCGGACGAGGCGAAGAACTCGAGCATCTCCACGATGCGCTCGAGCCGCTTGCCCGACTTGAGGATCTCCTCGTGCGAGACCCGCTGCTGGGCGGCCGGGAGTTGGCGGCGGGTGAGGATCTCGGCGTGGCCGAGCACGCCCGCCAGCGGCGTGCGCAGCTCGTGGCCGACGTGCGAGAGGAACTCGGTCTTCATGCGCTCGATCTCGCGCTCACGCCGCAGGTCGCGCAGCACGAACACGCCACCGGCCAGCTCGCCGCCCGCGCCCCGCAGCACACCGGCCGACACGGCGACCGGCACGCCGGCGTCGTTGCTCTGGGCCAGGGTGGCCGCCGCGCTCCACCGGCGCGGCAACGGCTTGCGCAGGCGGCCGCTGAGATCGTCGCCGTCCTCGGAGATGAGCCGCAGCACCTGATCGGCGGGGCGTTCGAACGCGTCGCCCGCCGCCACGCCCACCAGCTCCTCGGCGGCCTGGTTGAAGTCGGTGATGCGCCCATGGGCATCGACGGCGATGAGCGCCTCGCCCATGCCGGCGACCACGGCCTCGAGGCGGTTCCGCAGGCGCGTCTCGTCGTCGGCCGCCTGGCGCAGCGCGGTCGTCTTCTCTTCGATCGACGCGGCCATCGAGTCGAAGGCGGCGCCCAGGATGCCGACTTCGTCGTCGCTGACCACTTCGGCACGCACGCTGAAGTCGCCCGCCTGGATGCTGCCGGCCGCGAGGGTGAGGCGGCGCAAGCCGGCGCCGATGCGCTCACCGACGAGCGACGCGATGAGCAGCGCCAGCAACGTGCCACCGAGGGCGATCAGGAACAGGCTGCGGAACAGCTGGCGGCGCGTGTCGTCGAACAGCGTCGTCGGCGTGGACGCGACGAGCGTCATGATCGGGGTGGTGTCGTCGGGGGTTCGGAACACCGGCTGGGCCCACGCAAACCGGTTGTTGGCCGTCTGCGATCGGGATGTGCCTGACGTCAGCACCTGGTCGCTGAGTTGGCGCAGCGTCTTCGTGGCGGGCTGATCGCCGTAGTGGGCGAGCACGCCGGCCCGGCTCACCAGCGCCAGCGAGAGGGCGGCATCGTCCTGCGAGCGACCATTGAGGTACGCGTCGTTCAACGGCGAGACCACGAGGAACTTCCCGAGGGCGACCGGCGTGCCTGCTGCGTCCGGGCACACGGGAATGGCCGCCACCGACATGGCCCGGCTGCCGACCAGCTCGACCGACGTGCGGTACCCGTTCGGACACGTCACTTCCTTCACCACCGGCGACTTGGCGACGGCCAGCAGCAAGGCGGTGGCGCCCGTGGGGGCGATGCCCTCGAACCCCGCTTGGGCGATGGGCGCATCACTGGCGCCGGCGAGGTAGGCGAGGGCGAGCGACTTCTTCTGCTGCAACTTGCCCACGTCGGACTGGATGCACTGCCCGATCGTCGGCGGCGCGCTGCCCAGCCCGGGCACGAGCCGTGCGCACGGCGGGTCGGGTTGGCTGACCGCGTTGGCGTCCTGGGCCAGCCGCAGCACCTCGTCGGTGTGGGTGCGGCCGATGAGCGTGGCGTACACGGCGCCCAGCGTCACCACGTCGTTGGTGCTCTTGGTCACCGACGACGCTTCCTGGGCGGCGCGCCCGTTGAGGCGCTGGAACGCCTCGCGCTGCACCGTCGACGACAGCACCGACGAAAGCGCGAGCGACAACACGAGCACGAGGAGCAGCAGGGCGCCGGCGGCGGTGGCCGCGACGCGGGCGGCGATCGAGCGGCGGCTGACGTAGAGGACGGCGATGCCGATTCCGACCGCGCCCGCGGTGAGGAGGGCGTCGGCCGCCGACGACGCGCGGTTGGCTTCGATGGCGAGGGCGCCGGCGAGCAGCCCGAGGCCGACCCAGAGGAAGGCGCGCGCGTTGGGACCCGCGGTCCACGAGAACGAGCCGGCCAAGGCGGCGATGATGCCGACGCCTCGCAGCACGAGGGCGAAGTGGTCGTAGTCGCTGGAGACGATCAGCGAGCCCTGCAGGAAGGCGGCCGTGCCGATGGCGATGAACCCGCCCGCCATCATCGGCTTGGCCCAGCCGGCCCGGCTCACCAGTTCCGAGCGCAGCAGCACGAGCGCCAACCCCGCGGCGGCCGCGAGGAAGGTGACGAACTCGGCAGCGAAGTGGAACTGGGCGGACGACGACATTCAGCGACGCCTACAGGGACAGCGGAGGTCGCGACTCAGGTGTACGACCCCCTTCGCACCCGATGGAATTGCTCGCAGTTTACCCGGGGGCATTCGTTCCTGAGACCCCCAGAGCGCTCACATCACCACCCAGTGTGCCAAGCGCTCGCAGAGCCTCGTCCAGAGTGGTCACCTTGATCACTTTGAGGTGTTTGCCCGCCCGGGCGCTGGCCTGGGCGTACTCCTCGGCCGGCACCAGGAAGGCGTCGGCGTGCTCGGCCAGCACCGCCGCCGTCTTCTGGGCCACGCCGCCCACGGGGCCGACCGTGCCGTCGATCTCGATGGTGCCGGTCACCGCGATCTTGCGACCGCCGGTGAGCTCGCCCGGCGTGAGCTCGTCGATGAGCCCAAGGGTGAAGGCCAGGCCGGCGGACGGGCCGCCGATGCCGAGCGAGTCGATGCTGACGTTGATCGGCATCTGGAAGCGGTGGTCCTTGGTACCGAGGGTGACACCCATGCACGGCTGGTGGGTGCCGGGGTCGGTGGGCGTGCACGAGGTGCCGTCGAGGCTGCGGGCCCCCAGCGCGACCACCTCGGTGCGGGCGGGCGTGCCGTCGCCCTTGTCGACGGTGAGGCGCACGCTGTCGCCCACCTTCTTCTTGCGCACGAGGTCGACCGCCTCACTCGACAGATGCACGGGCTTGCCGTCGACGCCGACGATCACCTCGCCGGGCGCGAGGTGGCCGGTGGCGGGTGAGCCCGGCAGCACGTCGGCCACGATGGCGCCCGCACCCGTCTCGGGCACGGTGAGCCCGACGCGCCGCATGGCCACCACCTCGGCCACCTGCTTCGAGTCGTCCATCATCTGCAGGTTCTGCTGGCGCAGCTTCGACGGCGGCGTCTTGGGCCCGAGGATCTCCTTGGAGGGCACGACGTCGGTGTCGGGGTCGAGCCACCCCTCGAGCGCCCCGAGCGGGTTGACCTGCCGAAGTGTGACGGTGGTGAGGAGTATCTCCCCCTTGGGCGGGTAGTGGTGGTCCGGTGGCGTCACGATCAAATCGTCGACCATGCGCGCCGAACCGGGCGCAATTGCGTAGTAGGGCAGCGTGATCAACGGCGACAGAGCAGCGGCGAGCACGAGCAAGCCGATCGGGATGACGGCCCACAGCCACCAACGGCGCGGCCGGGCGCGGAGCGGCGCCCAGCTCAGCGGACCGGCCGGTAGCATCGGCTGAATCGTGTTCACGTCGGTCGACCAGACTGCCACGGAACCGTTGGCACACGTCCGCGTCCTTCGCACGCGCTCATGAGCACAGCCGACGAGCGCGACCCCACGTGGGGGCCCGTGCTCGGCGGGGCCACCGAGAAGGGCGCCGACGACGTCGTGGTCGATGTCGACGATCCGGACGACCTCCTCCTCGATCCCGTCGACGAGCCCGAGGCCGCCGCCCTCCCCGAACAGTGGGAGGTCCTCGCCGACGACGACGCACCCGACGAGGAGGCACCACTGGAGCCCCCTCCGACTTTTGGCCCGTCAGGTGTAGATAGCGCACCTGAGCGGCCAAAAGTCGAGGAAATAGTCCCACCGCCGGTGGCCGTCCCGGTGCTGCACCACATCGTCGAGGCGCCGGTCGTCGAGGCGGAGCCGGAACCCGAGCCCGAGCCCGAGCCCGAGCCGATTCCTGAACCCGAGCCGGAGCCGGCGTGGGACTTCGAGGAGGAGTTGGCACCCGTCGCAGCCGCGGCTGCATCGGTGCATGAGCCCGCACCGGCGCCTGCGCCCACGCGCCCATGGGTGCCGGAGAAGGTGCCGCCGACCGAGCGGGCCACGTCGGCCGCGGTGTTGTTGCTGCTCGCGGTCGTCGTCGGCATCGCCCTGGCCGGGCTGGTGGCCGCGGTGATCCTCGTCATCACGTTGGTCGTGCGGCGCG
>JAFATL010000007.1 GCA_019243975.1 Actinomycetota bacterium
GACGGCGCCATGGAGGCGATCCTCGCCGGCACCATCGAGCCGGGCAGCATCGTGGTGATCCGCTACGAGGGGCCCAAGGGCGGGCCCGGCATGCGCGAGATGCTCGCCGTCACCGGTGCCATGAAGGGCGCCGGGCGGGGTGGCGACTGCGCGCTGCTCACCGACGGCCGCTTCTCCGGTGGCACGCACGGCTTCTGCATCGGCCATGTGGCGCCCGAAGCGGTGGACGGCGGGCCCATTGCGTTCGTGCAGGACGGCGACATCATCGTGATCAACATCGACCAGCGCCGCATCGACCTGCTCGTCAACGACCAGGAACTGGCACGCCGGAAGAAGGAATGGAAGCTGCCGGCGCCGCGTTACACCTCGGGTGTGCTGGCCAAGTACGCCCGCCTGGTGACGGGCGCGGAGCGAGGGGCGGTGACCGAGCCGTAGTGCCCGATTCCCAACTGGAGGCGCTCTTCCTGCCGGACGGCGACGGCTTCAAGGCAACACCGGCATCGCTTGGTCCGTGGGGACCCGACATGCTGCACGGCGGCGCCGTATCGGCATTGTTGGTGCAACTGCTCGAGGAGCAGGGCGGTCCCGGGTGGGTGCCGTCGCGGTTCACGTGCGACCTCGTTCGTCCCGTCACGACAGGTCATCTCGACGTCGAGGGCCGCATCGTGCGGCAGGGCAAGCGCATCCAGGTGCTGGAGGCCGAGATCCTCTCCGACGGCAAGTTGTCGGCGCGCTGCACGTACCTGCGCATGAGCGAGGTGCCGGTCGACCTGCCCGACGGCGCGCCGCTCGAAACCGCCACACCGCCGCCCGACGCGCCCGACGAGTTCCACCAGCCGCCGATGTTCGAGCCCGACAAGGTGTTCTTCGTGCGCACCGGCATCGAGATGCGGGTGCCCGACCCCAACGTGTTCGGTGGTGGCCGGGCCTGGTACCGACTGTTGTTGCCGGTGCTCCCGGGTCGGGACACGCCGCCGATGGCGCGGGTCGTGGCGGCCGGTGACTTCGGCAACGGCTTGAGCGGCTTCCGTGACCGCGCCTTCCCGCAGGGCGTCACGTTCCTCAACGCCGACCTCGACGTGCACGTGTTCCGCCCGCCGGTGGGGGAGTGGGTCCGCCTGCAGGCCGTCTCGGCGTGGAACCCCAACGGCACCGGTCTCGCCCTGGGCGAGCTGGCCGACGCATCGGGCCCCATCGGCGTCTCCCAGCAGTCGCTGGTCCTGAGCCAGATCTGACACCTGCTGGACGAACTCGCGGGTTCGTGCGAGACTGACTGCCTCATGTCCCGCCGCCTCGACCTCGTAGTAGTCATCACCTAGCGCACGCCCGACCACTCGCGCGTGCGCTTACGGCCTCCCAGACGGGAGGTCGTTTGCTTTCCCGGGTCCGAACGAAGAGTTGGAGAACGCCATGCAGATGTCCGGAGGACAGGCCCTCATCAAGAGCCTGGAGATGGAAGGGGTGGAGGTCATGTTCGGCCTCCCTGGCGGAGCGATCCTGCCCGTGTACGACCCCATCATCGACTCGCCGATCCGCCACATCCTCGTGCGTCACGAGCAGGGGGCCGGCCACATGGCCGAGGGCTATGCCCACGCCACTGGCCGCCCGGGCGTGGCCATGGTGACCAGCGGCCCGGCCGCCACCAACATCGTCACGCCGTTGTGCGACGCGTACATGGACTCGATCCCGATGGTGGTGATCACCGGTCAGGTGCCGTTCTCCTCGATTGGCAGCGACGCCTTCCAGGAGTGCGACACCACCGGCATCACGTTGAGCGTGACCAAGCACAACTGGCTGGTGACCGAGGCCGAGGACATCCCCCGCATCATCCGCGAGGCGTTCCACATCGCTACCACGGGCCGGCCCGGGCCCGTGCTCGTCGACGTGCCCAAGGACGTGGTCGACCCCAAGAACCCCCGCTCGGCCATGGAGTGGTACTGGCCGACGCTCGACGACATCCAGAAGGACCTGCCCGGCTACAAGCCGACCACCAAGGGTCATCCCCGCATGATCAAGGAGGCGGCTCGCTTCATTCTCGAGTCGGAGCGTCCGGTGATCTACGCGGGTGGCGGCATCCTCAAGGCGCGCGCCGCCGAGGCGCTGCGCGAGCTGGTCGAGCTCACCGGCGTGCACGTGGTGACCACGCTGATGGCGCGCGGTGCGTTCCCCGACGACCATCCGCTGTGCCTCGGCATGCCGGGCATGCACGGCAACTACACCGCCGTCACCGCCATGCAGAAGGCCGACCTGCTGATCGCGCTGGGCTCGCGCTTCGACGACCGCGTCACCGGCAAGGTGGCCGGCTTTGCCCCCGAGGCCAAGATCATCCACGTCGACATCGACCCCGCCGAGCTGGGCAAGGTGCGCCGGCCCGACGTGCCGATCGTCGGCGACTGCCGCCTCGTCATCGAGGAGCTGGTGAAGGCGGTCCGCGAGCTGGGCGACCAGCCCGATCGGTCGGCGTGGAAGAGCCGCATCAGCGGGTGGCAGGAGAAGTACCCGCTGACCTACACCCAGGACTTCGAGGAGGGCGGCCCGCTCAAGCCGCAGTTCGTGCTCGAGAAGCTGCGCGACTCGACGCCCGACGACACCATCGTGGTGTCGGGCGTGGGCCAGCACCAGATGTGGACGTCGCAGTACTGGAAGTTCAACCACCCCTACACGTGGGTGAACTCCGGCGGC
>JAFATL010000125.1 GCA_019243975.1 Actinomycetota bacterium
GCCGCCGGAGATCGACGTGCCCCTGGCCGAGGACATGCTGGCGGCGATGGCGCTGGCCATGGCCGAGCCGCAGCCGTTGGGTTGGGGTCCTGACCCCGACGTCGAGCGGGTGGCCGAACGCTTCGGCGAGGCGTCGTCGAGCCTCGACATCGCCATCGGCCAGCTCGTGTGCCTTCGCTCGACGCTCACTCGAGTGCTCGCCACCGAGGTCTCCGGCGAGCACCTGGTCGAGGTGCTCGACCGCATGCACATGATCGTCGACCGGGCCGTGCAGGTCGTGGCGTCGGAGACCGCTGATCGCTTGCAGCGGGAAGCACTGGTCGACCCCCTCACCGGCCTGCTCAACCGCCGGGCCCTGGAGCGGGACGGCCGCCGCGAGACCGGCCGCGCCGCCCGCTACGGCCACGACTTCAGCCTGATGGTCATCGACCTCGACGGCCTGAAGGAAGTCAACGACAACGAGGGCCACCTGGCCGGTGACATCCGCCTGCGCCTCCTCTCCAGTTGCTTGCTCCAGTCGCTGCGCACCTCGGACTCCGCGTACCGCATCGGCGGCGACGAGTTCGTGCTGCTGCTCCCCGAGATGGAGACCTCGGGCACCGCCACCGTGGCCGAGCGCATCGCCGCCCACGGCGCGCCGCCGTTCAGCTGGGGCGCCGCCCTCTACGGCGCCGACGGCTCCGACCTCGAGTCGCTCATCGGCGTCGCCGACGGTCGCCTCTACGAAGCCCGCCGCCGCAGCCGCAAGCCCACCCGCGCCTGACGCCGCGCTCGTGGATGCCGAGCGCATTCGGGGGCGCGCCGGACCAGACCGCACTTCGCAACCCCCCGTCGCGTCCGCCGTTACGAGCCGCGACGGGAGGTTGAGAACTGTGGTCCCGCCGAAGCCTCACTCGTCCTACCCAGGTGCCCAGCCCGACCTAACCTGACGAACCCAGTCGCAGCCAGGGGGATGTCAGTGCCGACCAGTGCCGAGGTTCAGCAGATGCTCACGGGGCCGGGGACCCCGTTCGAAGTCGTCACCGAGCAGGTGCGGGGCATCCCGATGCGGGTGTTCAAGGACCGCATGAAGTCGTTGCGCGAGGTGGCCGCCATGGCGATCGGTCGTGGCAACGAGGAGACGTTCATCGTCTACGGCGACCGCCGCATCGGTTTCACCGAATTCATCGAGGGCGCCAACTCGGTGTCGTCGACCCTCGCCTCCCGCTGGGGCGTGCGCCACGGCGACCGCGTGGCCGTTCTTTCGGCCAACAACCCCGAGTGGTGCTTCGCCTTCTGGGGCACCGTCAACCTGGGCGCCATCCTCGTCGGTCTCAACGGCTGGTGGAAGACCGACGAGATCATCTACGGCCTGGAGGACTCCGGCTCCAAGATCCTGGTCGCCGACAAGGGCCGCTTCGAGCGCATCGCTGACCAACTCGGGGAGCTGCCCGACCTCGAGGCGGTGTTCCTCACCGACGCCGACCCCGCCGACTTCGGCGGCGACCCCAAGCTGCACCGCTTCTCTGAGCTGCTCGAGTCCCCCTCGTCCGCGCTGCCTGACGCGCCCATCGACGAGGACGACGAGGCCGTCATCTTCTACACGAGCGGCACCACCGGGAAGCCCAAGGGCGCCATCTCCACCCACCGCTCGATGATCGCCAACCTGCAGAACACCTTCTACAACGCCATCGCCGGCGCCATGGCCAACCCGCAGGCGGGCTCGCCGCTGGAGACGAGCTCGGCCCAGAACGCGAGCCTTCTCACCTCACCGCTCTTCCACGTCTCGGGCTGTCACTCCGGCATGGTCGTGGGCCTCGCCGCGGGCATCAAGCTGGTGATCCCGGTCGGCAAGTTCGAGCCGGAGAAGGCGATGCAGCTGATCCAGGACGAGAAGATCAGCGTGTGGGCCACCGTGCCCACGATGGTGTGGCGCGTCGTCGAGCACCCCGATCGCCACAACTACGACCTGTCGACCATCGGCACCGTCGCCTACGGCGGCTCGCCGTCGGCCGCCGAGCTCCAGCGCCGGGTGCAGGAGACGTTCCCGCGTGTGCGAACGCTCGGCAACGCCTATGGCCTGACCGAGTCGAGCTCGGTGGCCACCGCCATCGGCGGTCAGGAGTTCATCGACCGGCCCGATTCCGTGGGCCGCCCCATGCCGGTGGTCGAGCTGCGCATCGTGCAGGACGGCGTCGACTCACCCACGGGACAGCTGGGCGAGGTGTGGATCAAGGGGCCGATCATCATGCCGGGCTACTGGAACAAGCCCGAGGCCACTGCGGAGTCGGTAACCGATGGGTGGTTGCATTCCGGCGACATCGGCTACGTCGACGAGGAGGGCTACCTCTACATCACCGATCGCGCCAAGGACATGATCATCCGCGGCGGCGAGAACGTGTACTGCGTCGAGATCGAGAACCGCCTCGTCGAGCATCCCGCCATCGCCGAGGCCGCCGTCATCGGCGTGCCCCACCAGTCGCTCGGCGAAGAGGTGAAGGCTGTTGTCCGCGTCGAGCCGGGCATGACCATCTCCGAGTCCGAGGTCAAGGAGTGGGTGGCGCAAACCCTCGCCAACTTCAAGGTGCCCGCCTACGTCGACATCGTGAAGGAGCCGCTGCCCCGCAACGCATCGGGCAAGCTCCTCAAGAACGTCCTCCGCGGCGAAGGCGAAGTCAGCTTCGCCGAGACGATGTAGCTGTCGGCGTCAACTCTCCGGCGCCGGCTGCACGAGCACCAGCCAGTTGCCCGAGTTGTCGCGGCACAGTGCCTCCGTGCCGTAGGGGCGTTCCGCAGGCGGCTGGATGAACTCGACGCCTTTGGCCTTGAGGTCCTCGTAGGTCTTGACGCAGTCGTCGACGTTGAGGCCGAGGCCGTGCATGCCGCCCTCGTCCTGGGCCCGCTTCATGGCTTCGACCAATTCGGGCGGGTGGGGCGGTCCGGGGATGGTGAGGTTCACCATGAGCTCGGGCTGGCTGGGATGCACGACCGTGCACCAGCGGTAGCCCTCGGCGAGGGTGATGTCATCCTTGGCTTCGAAGCCGAGCACGTCGGTATAGAACGCCTTGGACTCATCGACGTCCTTCACGAACACGCTGACGATGGAGATGTTGGTGATCATGCGAGCAACCTACGGAACGCGCTGGTTTTTCGCTTCTCCTGAATTGCTGACTTCCGCGAGGCCCCACATGAACACGAAGCAGCCGGGGATGTGGGGGGCTCCTTCGGCATAGCGCAGCTGGAAGTCGCGGGCGCTCTCGCCCACGAGCGCCCGGAACCGACTGCTGAACGAGCCAAGGCTGGAGAAGCCCACGGCGAAGCACACCTCCGTGACGGTGAGGTTGGTCGCCCGCAGGAGATCCTGTGCCCGCTCGATCCGCCGCTGCGACACGTACTCCATCGGCGTGATGCCGTAGGTGGCCTTGAAGAGGCGCAGGAAGTGGTACTTCGACAGGTTGGCGGCGGCGGCGAGCTCGTCCAACGTGATCGGGTTGGCGTACTCCTGGTCCGCCAGATCGCGGGCCCGTCGCAGATGCACCAGCACGTCACCGGGTGCTCGCGCCGGCTGTGTCGCCACCTAGTGCCGCCGGGCCGCCGTGAGCCAGTGCTCGGCTGCGAGGCCAGCGGCGAGGGCGGCGGAGGCCAACAATGCCCGACGATCATCGGTGCCCGTCGGCGGAAGCGCATGCGCCCCCCCACCAACGTTGGCGTGGGGAGCTCCGCCGTTGGACGCGGAGGTGCCGCCAACGCGTGGGGCCGCGGTCGCGGGCTGCAAACCCGAGAAGTCGCGCAGGACGACCGAGTTGCGGTCGGCGTGGTTGCCAAACGTATAGAACGGGGCGAGCCCGCCGTACTCTGGCCTGCTCCGCTCGGACCACTCCTGCGCCAGTGCATTCCGGAACTTGTAGAAGTTGAGCGCGTAACCGCCGGTGAAAACGCGAAGCAGGTGGAACCCGCCCGGGTACTCCTTCACGGCTGCCACCTCCTGGAACACCACCCCCGACGCCGCCGCCGAGATCGTGCGCTTGTTGCGGTGGGTGTGTCCGGCGTGGTGCAGGAAGACGCCGGGCGTCGCCGCGTACAGCTGTTCAAGCTGCATCGCCTGCTGCGGTTGCATGTCGAAGATGACCGGTTCGGTGGTGGTGAGCGTGGCCTCGAGAGTCACCGGGTGGTGGCCGATCACGAGCGTCGGTTGGTCCTTGTTCTTGGCGAGCACATCGCGCACGAAGGCGAACTGTTGGGCGCTCATCACGCCGTTGTCGCCACCGGATCCGATCTTGTCGTAGGTGTCGAGGCCCAACAACCGCATGCCGAACACGTTCCGCTCGAACCACGTCGGGCCCGACGGGAAGAAGGCATCGGCGAAGCAGTCGTGATACCCGTTGGCCCCATGCACGGCACGGCACGTCCCGGCGGCTGCTCCCGTGTGCGGACGGTCGTGGTTGCCGCGGGTGACGAAGTAGTCCTGCTGATACGTACCGTAGGCGTCGAGGTATGCCTTGGCTTTGTTGACGTCGAGCGACGCTGCCTCGCTCGAGATGTCGCCTGCCGCGAGCAGGAGGTTGGCTCCCCGCTGGTGCGCCTCGGGCCCCAGCGCAGCTGCCATCACCTGTGGGTATGGCGGCAGGCCCGGCGACTGCGTGATCCCGGGCGGGATCTGCACGCCCGCCTGCGTCGTCGCCAAGCCCGCCACCGTCTCGCCGAGGTGCATGTCATTGCAGAGGGCGATGGCGAAGAGCAGCTTCCCGGGCGGAGGCTGTGGCGTGGTGAACGAGAACGGCCCCTGGGGCACCGATCGGAAGAACGAGTCACCCAAAGGGCTGCCGAACGACGACGCCGCAGGCACTGCCGGCACGCCGTCTGACTGGGCCACGAAGAAATAGGTCTGGCCCGGCTCGAGGCCGGTGATCTCCGCGTAGTGGTACGGGGTGGCGTGGCTGTCGTGCAGCACCGTCTTGAGGGATGCGGGCGAGGTCCCCAGCAGTAGCTCGGTGTCCGCCGGCACCGGCGCCGGGCGCCCGGCGGAGTCGAGACGAGTCGGGTCGCCGGTCACCCATGTGAGGACCACAGTCGTCTCGGTGAGTGTCACCAGCTCCAGGTTGAGCGCGACCGTTGGCCCGGCGGTCTGCCCGCGGGTGAGGCCATAGGCCCGGTCGGCGTCATTCAGCGCGCCCAGCAGCGGGCTGGCCGCAACCAGCGCCGCCCACTGGAGCAGTTGTCGACGGCTGAGGTGGCAGCACGCGCCCACCTGCCAAGGGTGGCAGCCGGTGCCGGGGCTGAGCCAGCCGCACCGGTTGGGCGTCAGCCAACGCTCAGGTCCGCAGCGGCCGCGAGTGCTGGGGATGCGAGGGATCGTCGGGGGCGACGAAGGCTCGCTTGCCGCGGCCCTCCACCAGCGCCCAGTTCTTCGCTGTCTTGAGGTGGTGGTGGAAGGGGCACAGGAGATCGAGCAGGTCGAACACCGTGACCTTCGTCTTGGCCCAGTCGATCCGGTGGTCGCGTTGCAGCCGCGCGCTCTGGCCACAGCCCTCGGCCGCGCAGGTGGGGAACAGCCACTCCAAGCCCGTCTGTTGGGCGGCGGTCGGTCTTCGCCGCAGGTGTACGACACCTACCAGGCGCTGGGCCTTGGTGATGACGCCGGTGAGAAACACACTTCCGGAGGCGCAGATGTCCTCGACGGCGGAGACCGCCACCGGAACGCCGGCCACCTCGCAGGTCTCATCCTCGGCCGGGTAGCCACGCAGGAGCGAGTCGAGATCGACCCGGACGATGACCTTGGCTCCCACCGCGCCACCACCGTCAGACGGGTCGCCGCACAGCATCGCCTTCAAGGCGTCAAAGCCATAGGCGCACGCCGGCTCGTCGCGGTGCTCCCGCTTGGCCTCCCGAAAGAGTCGGTCCCGGCGCCGTTGGACGTTGGCGGCCATCACCGCAATGTCTTCGGCCGGACCCTGCGCATGCAGGTGGCCTTTGCCCTCGGCGTCGGTCCAGGTGCGGAACGACCGCTCGGCATGGTGCTTGCGGCGCATCGCCTCTCGATCCACGTGGGCGGCCCGGGTGCGCCCGCACTCGGCCTGCAGCTCACGCAGCGGCAGCCGCTTGGCTTCACCCAGCAGCCGTTCCTGGTGCTCGGGTGCGACCGACGCAGCAGAGGCCACAGCTGCGGCCTGCTGGCGAGACAGCTCCCCGCTGCGCGCCGCCGCGTCAACCGCTGGCAGCGACGACAGCTTCTCGACCAGCTTCAAGTCGTCCAACACTGCTCCCACCGACGTGCCCGTGGACTTGGCGATGTGCTCGGCGGGCGAGCGGGCGCCGGACCGCTTCCACGACGCACCCTCGGCGACCCGCGCCGCCAGTCGCGCCTTGGCTGTGTGTGCCATGTGCTCGATGGCGGTCACGTCCGCCAGAGCTCTCTCGGCCACCGAAGGGGACAAGGCCGCCGGATCGAGCGACAGAGCAACGGCTTCCAGCGCCTGGCGCACCTGTCCCAGCTGATCGCACATACGTCCACCTCCTCACCGGTCGAAGGCGCAGACCGCGCCCGCGTTTTACTCGGGAGGAGGGCTCACAGTGCCCTACCGAACTGCTGACCGCACCGTACCAGTGGGGTGCGACAACAACGGGGCAGCGTTACAAGCGACCGGTCAGGTCGAACTCGCGGGGCTCGGCCGGGACCTCGGCGCCCACACGGGCGGGACGGAAGCGGAAGTAGCCCCAGAACACGACCGACAACGCCCCGAAGGCGATGAACAGACCCACGACCAGGCCGGTGGGGGAGATGCGGGTGTTGGCGACGTAACCACTATCGGGTCGCAGCAGCAGGTGCACGAACGCGAACAGCGTCACGCCGAACAGCGTCGCCCACCCGGCCTTGCTCCAGGAGCGCAGCTTGGACCCTTCGAGGAAGCGCAGCGGGAGCAGGCTGATCACGAGGCTGTCGAGGCCGAGCAGGAAGACGGACGACAAGCCGGCGTCGGCCACCACGAGCCAGAAGCCGGGGTGACCGTTGCTGGCGGCGTGCGCGATCGGTACGCGCACGATCCACGCCACCA
>JAFATL010000195.1 GCA_019243975.1 Actinomycetota bacterium
TCACCGGCATCGGTATGGCGATCGCCACCGTCGGCCGCGGCACCGCCGCTGCCTTGGGCGCCGGCTTCGCCTATCTGGTGGTGCTCGAGAACATCCTGGGCAGCTTCCTCGCCGGCTTCCGGCCGTGGCTCCTGCTCGGCAACGTCATCGTGTTCGTGTCCGGCCAGGACGGCGGCGGCGAAGTGAGCGGCCGCAGCGTTCTCGGCGCCGGCATCTTCCTCACCCTGGTCACCGCCGGCTTGCTCGCCATCGCCGCCACGTCGTTCCGCCAGCGCGACATCGCCTGACTTTCGGGCGGAACGGTCGACATCGCCGTGGGCGTTGAGGGACTCGAACCCCCGACCCCTTCCTTGTAAGGGAAGTGCTCTAGCCAACTGAGCTAAACGCCCGGAACGACAAGGCTAGCTACTGGGGGTCGACGTCCTCCTCGGACTCGACGGTGAGACCGAGGCTCGCGTCGGGGCGCGTGCCGTCATGCCTTCGGCCGCGGGCCGGGGGGTGGGGAACCCCCCGGCCGTCTCCGGGCACGTGTATGTCTCTGTCTCCTACGCGCTACGCAGTGAGCTGCACGGCGGGCGCGTTCTTCGGCGGGCGACCCCGCTTCCGCTTGTAGGCGAGGACCTTGCCGTTGAAGAACAGCCGGCCTCCCCACACGCCCCAGGGCTCACGCCGGGCGAGAGCGCCCTCGAAGCACGGCTCCATCAGCGGGCACAAGGTGCAGATGGCCTTGGCCCTGGCGATGTCGTCGAGCTGGTCGGAGAAGAACAGGTTGAGCATGGTTGCCGCTCCGTCACGGCAGCGGGCCGCGCTCCAGTCCAGTTCCTCGGTGCTCTCGTCCTGTCTGGTTATCGACTCCTCTGATCGGGCGAGCATGTCGCCAATCCCCCTTCGTGATACCGGGCACTGCATCGGACGCTTTCAATCGCTTGGCGCTGCGTGCGTCCCGCCGAGACGCTGGTTTTCTGGCAAACAGAAAGGCCGCCGGGATATCCCGACGGCCTTTGGGCCTTTCTGGAGCGTCTTGGCTGCTTCAGCCAGATCTACCTCCGTCAGGGCCCATTGGCCGCATGGTGTGGGAATGCTTGGTGGCGCACACCTGAATCCCGACACCGACACCGGCAAATGCCACCGGGTTCTGGCCATAGGCGCGCGCGCCGGCAGGGCTGTTGCCCCACGGCTTCGTTGCGCTCCAGGTCATCTTCACCAGTGATGCTCCGTTCGGTTTCAGCGTCGGCTCGCTGCGTTTGACCGCGCCCGAGGACCTTTCCCGGGCCTTGGTATCCGAACAGATGCGCTGAGCCGCGTCAATCGTTTTTCCGTCACAGCTTCGTCATGGCGCCCCGGCCCGCCTCGCGCAGCTGCTCGAGCAGCTCGGGCGTGCCTGCGGCCACGGGGGTACGGCGGTCGGCGTGGCCGCGCACGACGAGGTCGCGGCGGTGCAGGTCGGCGGCCAGGGCGCCCGCCTCGTGGCACACGAACATGCCCCCGAGGTAGTCCCAGGGCCCGTGGGCGTTCTCGTGGGCGTCGAGGTAGCCGTCGAGCGTGCCCGAGGCGACGGAGCAGAGGTCGAGGGCGGCCGCCCCCAGGGCCCGGAACTGGCGCCAGCCCAGGTGCCGCTCGGGGTAGCCCGACAGCCCGATCACGGCGTTGGACAGGCTCGTGCACGTCGACGGGTGCAGCGGCTGGCCGTCCCACGTGGCGCCCTGGCCCCGCGCCGCCTCGTAGCGGGTGCCGGTGGCGAGGTTGGCCACGACGGCGGCCACTGGGCCCTCGTCGTCGAGGGCGCACAGGCTGGAGGCGTACCAGGGGATGCCCCGGGAGGCGTTGGTCGACCCGTCGACGGGGTCGACGACCACGAGGATCTGGCGGTCGGCCTCGCTCAGGCCCGACTCCTCGCTGAGCACCCCGACGCCCGCGGGCAGCAGCGTGGCCAGCGCGGCCGCGTCGGCGGCCAGGTCGGAGCGGTACTGGCCGGGCTTGGTGCCCGCAAGCCCCCAGTCGGGCAGGTCGTGCAGCACGGCCGCGATGGCGTCGCACGTCTGGTGCAACAGCCGCAGCAGCGCGCCACCCTCCACGCGCTCAAAGTAGTCGTGGGGGTCGTAGGCTGACCGCACCGTGGCAGTCATCGACGTCGCCGGCTATGTGGCGGAAATCAAAGAGCACGCCGTCGACCACGGGTTCCACGTGCACGACGAGCGCCACTTCGTCGAGACGTACTCGCTGCGCCAGGCGTGGGAGGTCGACCTGCATCCCGAGGAGGGCTGCAACGGTCCGCTCGACCTGCACTTGGCGCTCGAAGTCGATCCCCGCGTGTTGCTCGCGTTCGAGGACGCCGTCTTCGACCTGCCCGAGGACGCGGTGCCGCCCGACGAGTACCACTTCCCGCTCACGTTCACGTGGGCGCTGCCGCCGCTGAGCAACGGGCCCGACCTGTTGCGCCTGGCCATCGACCTGGCCGGCATCGGCGAGATGGAACTGCCGTTAGAGGTGTCGGCCAGCGACTCCTTCCCGTCGGCTACCGACGCACCCGAGCGGCGCATCACGATTGTCGCCCGCCAGCAGGTGTCGTTGGCCCGCGTCCT
>JAFATL010000234.1 GCA_019243975.1 Actinomycetota bacterium
CCTCGACGTGGCGCGTCCCGACGTGCACCCGCTGTCGTTTGGCGGCGGCATCCACTTCTGCCTGGGCGCGGCATTGGCGCGCGTCGAGGGCCAGGTGGTGCTGGGCACGCTGATCGAGCGCTACCCGCAGTTCGCGCAGACCGGCGAGCCGGCCTGGCGGGAGAACTTCACGCTGCGCGGGTTGTCGAAGCTTCCGTTGTCGCTCACTGCATAGCGAGGTCTGCCGCCAGGCGGCCGATCAGTGGCGTGAACTTGAAACCGTGGCCGCTGCACGCCGACACAACCACCAGCGGGCCGTGGCGCTCGACGAAGAACTCGTGGTCGGGCGTCGACGTGTACAGGCACGTGGCCGCGGTTACGGCATACTGGTCGAGACCGGGCAGCCAGTGCTCGACGTAGTAGTTGACGCGTGACTCCGTCTCCGGTGACGTGTCGTAGGCGCGCTCGTCGGGGTCGGTGAGCACGGCGCCGGTGTGGTGCTCGGCCACCTTGATGCCCTCGTCGGGTGTCTCCAGCCCGTAGCGGAACACGTCGAGGTGGTGGATGTACGAGGGCCAGGCGGTGCGGTCGTCGGGCTTGGGCAGGTAGTGGAACGTCTGCTCCTCGGTGATGGTGAGGGGCGGCAGCTGCACCAGCTCGCCGACCAGCGACCGCACCCACGCTCCGGCGGCGACCACGGCGACGGGTGCGACGTAGTCGTCGTACTCGGTGCGCACCTCGACGGCGTCGTCGTGCACCGTCATCTCCTCGACGCCCTGTTCGAAGTACACGTCGGCGCCGGCGTTACCGGCGCCTTCCGCGAACGCCTGCAGCGCGACGTCGGCCCGGCACCGGCCCGCGTCGGCCTGGTACAGCACCGGCGTCTCGAACCGCATGCCCGGCCAGCGCTCGCCCGCCGCCTCGGGCGCCAGCCATTCGAACGACGCGCCGGCCGCTTCCAGCGCGTTGGCGACCGCCTGCACGCTCTCGGGGTTGCCGTGGTCGATGCCGCCGGTGATCTCGAGCATCGGGACTTGCAGCACGTCCATCGCCTCACGCCACAGCGGCAACGCCTCCTGGCACCGGCGCACCCATCTCACGTCGTCGTAGGCGAGGCGGAAGATGCGTGACCCGCCGTGCGAGCTGCCCCGCTGGTGGCCCTGCTCGAACTGCTCGAGCAACACGACGTTGCGGCCCCGCCGCGCCAGCCACCAGGCGGTGGCGGAGCCCATGGCCCCGGCCCCGATGACGATGACGTCGGCTTGGCGCGTCAAAGGACTTTGCTGATCCAGGGATGGTCGGGGTGCACGACCTCCAGCGCCGCCGCCAGCCAGCACCGGGCGCCGATACCGAGCTGCGGCAGGGCTGCCTCGAAGTCGGCCTCGTCGTGGGGCCGCGGGTCCTTGGCCTTGTAGAGCAGCACCACCTCGGGCACGAGGTAGGGCACGCCGTCAGCGGTGACCTTGCCCAGGTGGCCGAGCGGCATGGTGATCTGGGCGTCGCGCCGGTAGACCCACTCGTCGCCCTCGCGTTGCTCGAACAGGAACTCGACCTCCCACGGCCCGTCGGCGTGGCGGCGCGCCCACACCTCGTGCTCGCTCACCTCGTTGACGTCCCAGCCCGTGAGCGCCGCGTCGAGGCTGGCGCGGTGCGCTTGCAGCACCGACACGTCGACGTCCTCGTGGGCACGGGTCGACGTGCCGAGGAACAGGTCGATGGCGACGCCTCCACAGATCCACCAGGGCCCGTCGAAGTCCTCCATCACCGCCGCCAGGGCGGCCGGGTCGAGGGGCGCCCAGGCTCCGCTCATCGGTCGGGCTTACCGCACCGGGAAGCCGACGACGGCCTCCAGCTCGGCCAGCGCCTGGTCGGGGTCGATGACCTTGATCGTGGTCATGCCCATGGCCTTGGCCGGCTTCAGGTTGATGCCGAGGTCGTCGAGGAACACCGCCTCGGCCGGCTCGACGCCACACGCCTCGCACGCGATCTCGTAGAAGCGGGGGTCGGGCTTGCGCACGCCGACCTTGCTCGACTCGATGATCACGTCGAACAACTCGAGCACCGCGTCGCGCCCCTCGGCGCGCGCCTCGACGGGAAAGTCCTCGAAGCTGACGAAGTTGTTGGTGAGGCAGGCCGTCTTGAGCCGCTCCTTGCAGCGCTGCACGGCGCCGACCATCTCGGGCCGCACCGTGCCCGACAGCAGCGCCATCACCTCGCGCGCGTTGATGTCGTGCCCGGCTTCGGTGGCCTCGCCTTCGTACAGCCGGCAGAACTCGTCGAACGGGACGGTGTTGCGCTCGAGCTGGGCCCACGCGTTGGTGTCGGGGTTGGTGGCGTTGAGGCCGCGGATGAAGCCGTCGGGCAGGCCGGTGCGCCGCTCGTA
>JAFATL010000347.1 GCA_019243975.1 Actinomycetota bacterium
TCCGACCGGCAGCGCCAGGGCGCGCAGGCGTTCTCCGACTTCGTGCAGCGCCCCGAGAACCAGCGCCAAGTGCTCTCGTTCGGCTTCCGCCCGGGCAACCCGCAAGTGCCGGTGGGTTCGCCCATCAGCAAGGCGTACGGCGTCGACCCGGGCCAGCCGCAAACGACGCTCACGGTCCCGTCGCCCGAGGTCCTCGTGGGCATCATCGACAAGTGGGGCGAGCAGCGAAAGAGCGCGCGCGTGCTGCTGGTGATCGACGTGTCCGGCTCGATGGGCGACGACGCCGGTGACGGCACCAAGCTCGACCTGGCCAAGCGGGCCGCCATCGACGCGCTGCAGGACTTCAAGGCCGACGACCAGGTCGGCCTGCGCATCTTCTCGACGGGCATCAACGCCCGCGGCCCCGACACCGACGAGCTCGACCTCGTCGCCATCGGCCCCATCGCGTCCAACCGCGAGGCACTGGCGACACGCATCGACTCGCTCGTGCCGACGTCGGGCACGCCGTTGTATTCGACGGCCAAGAACTCCTACAACTTCCTGAAGTCGAGCTACGACCCCAAGCGCATCAACGCGGTGGTGCTGCTCACCGACGGCAAGAACGAGGACCCCAACAACAACGACTTCAACAGCACGCTCAACGCGTTGCGATCAGGCAGCGAGGGGCTGTCGACGACACCGGTGCGGCTGTTCACCATCGGCTACGGCAAGGACGCCGACCTGGCGACGCTGCGGCGCATGGCGGAGGCGACCAACGCGGCGTCGTACGACGCGTCCGACCCGCAGACGATCAACAAGGTCTTCACCGCGGTGGTCTCCAATTTCTGAGCCGTCCCGCTCGCTTCCCGACCGGATCAAGACGCCGGCGGGCGCCCGGGCCATCATGGCGCCGTCGGCGATCGTGCTCGCCGGTGCGGGCATGGCCGGCGCCATCCTCGGCGGCCTCCCGATCGCGGCGGCGGCCGCCGTCGGGGCGGCGGTGTGGGCGGCGCGCGTCGCCATCGGCATCCCACGCGGACCCAAGCGCGAGCGGGTCAACCCCAACGCCGTGCAGGACCCGTGGCGCAAGATGGTCCGGGACGCCCTCGACGCGCAGCAGAAGTTCGACACCACGGTGGGGCGCATGCGTCCAGGACCGCTCCGCGAGCGCTTGGCGGGTGTGGGCGACCGCCTCGCCGATGGCGTGCAGGAGTGCTGGCGCATCGCCTGCCAGGGCAACGACATGCAGCTCGCGTACTGGCAGCTCGACGTGAAGTCGATCCAGATGGACCTGGCCCAGCTCCAAGCGGAGCGCAAGGCGTCGACCGGTGACACCGACCACTCGGCATCGCTCGACCGCGCCATCGCGTCGGTGAAGGCGCAGTTGGTCTCGGCCGAGCGCATCCGGTCGGTCGCCGAGGACGCGTCAGACCGCCTGCGGGTGCTGGACGCCCAGCTGGACGAGGCGGTGGCCCGGGCCGTCGAGCTGTCGGTGCAGGCCGACGACGTGGGCGACATCAGCCCGCTCGGCAACGACGTCGACTCCCTGGTGGGCGAGCTGGAGTCGCTGCGCCAGGGCCTGGAGGAGACGCATGGCACAGGGGGCGCAGCCGCCGCTTCGGCGTCCTAGCATGCGCGCATGTTCAAGCTCCTACGGCGTACCTGGCACTACCTGACCGCGGCCCTCACCGGGAAGTTCGACGAGCTCGCTGACCCCAAGGTCCAGCTCGAGCAGGCGATCTACGAGGCGCAGGACCAGCACCGCCGCCTCACCGAGCAGGCGGCCAACGTCATCGCCAACCAGAAGCAGACCGAGATGCGCCTCAACCGGGCCATGGAGGAGCTGGAGAAGGTCAACGCCTCCACCCGCCAGGCCGTGATCATGGCTGACGACGCCACCAAGAAGGGCGACACGGCCAAGGCCACCGAGTACACGCGCGCGGCCGATGCATTCGCCAACCGTCTGATCGCGGCCGAGAAGGAGGTCGAGGGCCTCAAGCAGCTGTCGCTGCAGACGACCCAGGCGTCGGATCAGGCCAAGCAGGCGGTGGCGCAGAACTCGTCGGCCCTGCAGAAGAAGCTGGCCGAGCGCCAGAAGCTGCTGAGCCAGCTCGACCAGGCGAAGATGCAGGAGCAGATGAACAAGGCCATGGCCACCCTCACCGAGACGGTGGGCCAGGACGTCCCCACCCTCGAAGAGGTCCGGGACAAGATCGAAAAGCGCTACGCCAAGGCGCTCGGCACCTCGGAGCTGCAGGGCCAGACCGTGGAGAGCCGCATGCTCGAGGTCGAGCAGGCCGCCATCGACACCGAGGCCCAGGAGCGCCTGTCGCAAATCCGATCCCAGCTCGGCATCTCCGAGCCGGCCTCCGCTGCGCCCCAAGTGGCGCAGACCAGCGAAGCGGCACCGGAAGCCGCTCCCACCGAGGGCGGCACCGCCTCCTAAGGCAGTACGACGAGGTCGTCGCGGTGGACGATCTCGTGGGGCGCGTCGGGCGGCAGCTCCGCGCTGCGCTTGCCGGCCCACTCGGTGACGCGGGCGGCGGGATGACGCGAGAGGCCCTTGGCGAACACGCGGCCGTCGGGGCCGGCGATCTCGACGGCGTCCTGGGCGTCGAACCCGCCCTCGGCCCGCACCACGCCGGCGGGGAGCAGCGACGTGCCGCGTTCGATGAGCGCGGTGCGGGCGCCTTCGTCGACGACGACGGTGCCCGACGCGCCGACGGCGAACGCGATCCACAGCTTGCGCGCCGGCAGGCGCCGGTCGTGCGGGCGGACGACGGTGCCGATGCCGGCCTCGCCGTTCACCGCCCCGGCCAGAACGCCGTCGCGGTTGGCGGCGGCGATGACGGCGCGCACACCCGACCAGGCGGCGATCTTGGCCGCGGCCAGCTTCGACGCCATGCCCCCGCTGCCCCGCACCGATCCGGTGCCCCCGGCGGCTGCCTCGAGGGCGTGGTCGACCTCGAGGATCTCCTCGATGAGCGACGCCTCCGAGTCGAGGCGCGGGTCGGCGGTGAATACGCCTGCGGTGTCGGTGAGCAGCACCAGCACCTGGGCACCGATGAGGTGAGCGACGAGGGCGGCGAGGCGGTCGTTGTCGCCGAAGCGGATCTCGTCGTCGGCGATCGCATCGTTCTCGTTGACGATCGGTACGACACCGAGTTCGAGCAGCCGGTTGAGCGTCTGGCGAGCGTGCAGGTACTGCTGCCGGTGCACGAAGTCGAGGGGCGCCAGCAGCACCTGCCCGGCGACCAGCCCGTGGCCGCTGAGGATGTCGCTGTAGGTGCGCATCAGCAGGGGCTGGCCCACGGCGGACACCGCCTGCAGTGTGGCCAGATCCGTGGGACGGGCCCCGTGCAGGTCGAGGGCAGGCAGCCCGGCAGTGATGGCCCCGGAAGTGACGATGACAACGGTCGTGCCGGCCGCACGCAGGGCCGCGACCTCGGCGCACAGCTTTGCGATGGGCGCCTCGTCGACCTCGCCCTTCTCCCCGGTGATCGACGACGTGCCGACCTTGACGACGACGATCACGAGGAGACCTCGACAATCACATTCACGAGGAAACCTCGTCGCTCTCGTAGTCGAACTCGAAGGAGCCGATGCGCACGCGGTCGCCGTCACGCACACCAGCGCGCGCCAGGGCGCGGTCGACGCCCAGCTTGCGCAG
>JAFATL010000594.1 GCA_019243975.1 Actinomycetota bacterium
GACCGCGGCAGCTGCGCGACCGGCACGATCGTCTCGCCCGTGGGCGTGGTGAGCGCGCCATTTTCGACGTGCCAGTCGCCCGCGTCGATGCCGAACGTCTGCACCCGGCCACGAGCAGCGCGTGCCGCGTTCATCACCGCTTCATCCTCGGCGTTGGCGACGGCGACGTCGTCGCCTGCCTGGTTGCGCCAGATGCGCTCCTTGGCCGCGGCGTAGTGCTCGAACGTCGGGTGCCAGTCGAGGTGGTCGGCTGTCACGTTGAGCCACACGGCCACCTGTGGGTGGAACGTGTCGGTGTGCTGCAGCTGGAACGACGACACCTCGGCCACGATGACCTCGGCGTCCGACTCGACCGCTTCCACCAGCGGCAGGCCGATGTTGCCCGCCGCTACCGCCCGGCGGCCCGACGCCTCGAGCATGTCGGTGATCAGGGTCGTCACGGTGGTCTTCCCGTTGGTACCGGTCACTGCCACGATCGGCACCGCGGTGGCCCGTGCCGCCAGCTCGATCTCGCTGACCACGGGCACGTCGGCCGCCCCCGCCAGCTCGTACACCGGGTGGGCGTGCGGCACGCCCGGGCTCGGCACCACCAGGTCAGCCGCCACCACCAGGGCGCGGAGCGCGTCGGCGTCCGGGGCGCGCACGAGTTCCACGCCCTCCGGCAGCCGCGCCATCCGCTCGTCGGTACCGGCGCCCGGGTTGTCCTCGACGACGGTGACGCGCACGTCGCGGGCGCGCAGGTGACGGGCCACCGCCTCCCCCGTCACGCCCATGCCAACCACGAGGGCAGACCTCAATCGAGACCGCCGATGTGGATGAAGTCGGCGTAGAAGATGCCGATGGCGAGGGCGGTGCACAGGCCGGAGAGAATCCAGAAGCGCACGATGACGGTGGTTTCGGGCCACCCCAGCAGCTCGAAGTGGTGGTGGATGGGTGCCATGCGGAACACCCGGCGGTGGAAGATGCGGAAGCTGGCCACCTGGATGATGACCGACACCGTCTCCATCACGAACAGGCCGCCGATCACACCGAGCAGCAAGTCGACCTTGAGCAGCAAGGCCAGGCCGGCCAGGCCCGCGCCGATGGCCAACGAGCCGGTGTCGCCCATGATGATGCGTGCCGGGGCGGCGTTCCACCACAGGAAGCCCGCGCACCCGCCCACCATGGCGACGGCGATGACGGCGAGGTCGAGGGAGTGCGCGACCTTGTAGATGGGCGGATGGCGGAACAGCCAGAAACCGATGAGGGCGAAGGCCGAGAACGCGAACGTCGACGAGCCTGCGGCCAGGCCGTCGAGCCCGTCGGTGAGGTTCACCGCGTTCGACGTGGCGTAGATCAGCACGATGGCGAACACGGCCCAGCCCCAGGCATGCAGGTCGGGAGGTGCATGGCCGCCGAACTTCAACGAGTCGATGCGCGTGAAGCTCAGGTGCGTATCCACGTGCACCCAGTGCACGGCGAGGTAGGCGAACCCACTGCCGACGATCAGCTGACCGAAGGTCTTGGCCCGTTTGTTGAGACCCAGGCTGCGATTGCGCGTGACCTTGATCCAGTCGTCGACCAGGCCGACGATGCCGCCGCCGACGATGAGCAGCAGCACCACCAAGCCGTTGCGCGTGAAGACCAACGTGCCGCGGGTGAGGTGGGCGACCATGTACCCGCCCACGGCCGCCGCCACGATCATCAGGCCGCCCATCGTCGGCGTGCCCGCCTTGGTGTGATGACCCTCGAGGTCTTCCTGGATCGGCTGGCCGATGCCGCGCGTCTGCAGCCACCGGATGAGCAGCGGCGTGCCCGCCAGCGAGATCACCAGCGCGATGCCACCGGAGATGAGGAGCGCGATCACGCCGACAGCACCTCGCGGGCGACGTCGCGGTCGTCGAACGGCACCACGCGGTCGCCGAAGTCCTGCCCCTGCTCGTGACCCTTGCCCGCGATCACCACGACGTCGCCGTCACGCGCGTCGCGCAACGCGCTGGCGATGGCCGAGCGCCGGTCGGGCTCGACGAGCAGCTCGCCCGAGGGCGCGCCGGCCTGCACCTGGCCGATGATGTCGAGCGGGTCCTCGTGGCGCGGGTTGTCGGACGTGAGGATGGCCACGTCGGCCAGGCGGGCTGCCACTGCGCCCATCTGCGGGCGCTTGCCGGCGTCGCGATCGCCGCCGGCGCCGAACACGACGAAGAGGCGGCCGCCCCGCACGTCCCGCCGCGCCGCCAGCAGCAGCTGCTCGAGCCCGTCGGGCGTGTGGGCGTAGTCGACGATCACCGGGAACGGCTGCCCCGCGTGCACCGCCTCGTACCGGCCCGCGATGGTCACGTCTTCGACACCGCGCGCGATGACCTCCGGGTCGATGCCGAGCTCCGCTGCGGTCGTGGCCGCGGCAAGGGCGTTGTCGATGTTGAACTCGCCACCCACCGCCAGCTGCACCGCGACGCCCCGCCACGTGAAGCGGGCCCGGTCGGCCGCCGTCGTCACGCCGGTCGCGTCGGCCCGTGAGTACGGGACGGTTC